>CBDVCL010000172.1:0-5525 GCA_965372475.1 uncultured bacterium
GCTGACAAGCAGACGCGGGGGCGGTGGCGGCCGCCCGCCGTCGTCAGTGCTCCGTCTTGCATTACTTCAATGGTGCGGAGCGCTGGCTATGGCGGGTAAATGCCAGGCCGCCACTACTTCATTCCTCGGACATCTTTCGCAACTGCTCTTCCTTGACGAACGGGAAAAGGCGTTTCTGATACTTCACGATGGCGTCGATGAGCTGCTCCGGCTTCTCCTTTACCGTCAGCTTCTTGGCGTTGACCAGGGTGATGATGGTGTCCGGGGTAGATTCGATGAACTGTATAAGGTCCGCATTGACGTAAAACTGCTCGCCGTTGACTCGTGTTACTCTTATCATGATGTTTTACCTCTGTATAGCACTATATCAGATGGATTCTGCTATGTCAATAGGCGGGCGCTGAGGCGCCCGCGGGTTGGAAAGTTCCAAGTTTCGAAAGTTTAGAAAGCTGGATAATGACTCCTCCCATTCAACAATGAGGCAACTTTCAAAACATTCTAAACGTTCCAACTCACTTCACCATCCACCACAACTTGCTGAAAGCGTAGCTGACCTGCCGCCAGGCCGAAAGGGGCGAATCAAAGGAGCGAAGTTTGCGCCATATGAAGCCCGGCCGCAAATAGACGGAGCGCAAGAGCCTGCGCCGCCAGGCGACCAGCTCTGCCGCGCCCAGGGCACGGCTTCTCAGCACCGCCTCGCCATAACCACTGCCCCGCCCCTTCGATACCGTCAAGAGGCCTTCCTTCTTCACGATGCCGTCCAGCGCGGTACCCGGGAAGGGAATGGCGATGTGAAAATCATAGAAATCCCCCTCCAACTCCCGCGCCAGGCGCCTGGTTTCCTCCAGGGTCCCCTCGGTCTCCCAGGGCAGGCCGATGATGAAATAGAGCAGGGACTTCAGGCCGTTAGCGCGGCAGAGCTCCACCGCGCCGCGGGCGTCCTCTACCCTGGCCTTCTTCTTCATCTTGTCGAGCATCATCTGGCTGCCGCTCTCCACCCCCAGGGCTACCCCCCAGCAGCCGGCGTGGCGCATCGCCCGGCAGCGTTCCTGGTCAAGCGAGTCGGTCCTGCTGTTGCAGACCCAGCGCACGCCGGGGAGCTCCTTTTCTATCAGCGCGCACATCTCCAGCACCCAACCGCGGTCCAGGGTGAAAGTGTCGGCGCGGAAAAAGAAGTCCTTTATGCCGTATCTCTCGTAGCATTCCTTCAGCTCCTCCAGCACGTCGGCCGCGCTGCGCTGCCGCAATCGCCCGCCGGAAAATCTCGGGCCGAGGCAGTAGATGCAGGAATAGGGGCAGCCGCGACCCGTCTGTATCGTCGTCTGTTTCTCTCCCGTATCGGCACGAATATAGAGATCGTTGTCCAACAGGTCACGCGCCGGGTAGGGAAGGCGGTCAAGGTCCTGCCGCAACGGCCGGTCGGGGTTTCGCACCAGGCGCCCGTCGCTCTCGCGCCGGTACGATATCCCCTTGATACCGGCCCATCTCTTTCCCCCCGCCAGCTCCGCCACCGCCTCCTCGTATTCGCCGCGGATGACGATGTCCAACTGGGGATGCCGCCTCAGGGTGCTCAGGTCCTGCGTAAGGAAATGAGCGCCCTTGGCCACGGTGACCATCCCCGGCTCGAACTGGCGAGCGAAACCGAGGAATTCTATGTCTTCCTCCAGGGTAAAGGTGGTCACACTGGCCACGATCATCTCCGGTTCTACCCTCCCCAGCGAATCCAGGAAGCGTTCCTTGCTCCAGCCCATGGCGGGCAGGTCAAGTATCCAGGCCTCCCCGCCGGCACGACGCACCATGGCAGCCATGTAGGCCAGGTCCAGAGGCGTACGCAGTGACGCGCCCAGCAGGTCTGACACCTTTGCCTGGCAGCGGTCCTCGCGAACGTAGAGGCCTGAAGGGGGATTTACGAGAAGTACTTTCATTCTCAATGCTGAGTTACGAGTTATGAATTATGAGTTACCAGCACTGATGAAGATTCGTCTCAGAACTCATAACTCACAACTCATAACTCAACGCTTCCCTTTCATTACCCGTTTGAATTCCTCGTCATGGACCTCCCGCCTCACCTTCCAACGCAGCAGCAAACGCAGCCAGACGAGAAAACTCATCACCACCACGATGAAACCATCAGTGAAGGTCGTCCCCGGGCGGTAATAGTTGATCTCCACCTTGAAGCTATTGTCCACCTTCATGCCAAGCTTGGCGCTGATCAGGGCGATCTCCTGGGCGCAGGAATACCGCCAGCCCATGAAGAAATCGAGGATGGGGCCAACTGTCTTCACGCGCAGGAAACGCATGCCTGATTCCACGTCATCGTAGCGCGTACCGGAAAGCAACGTGGCCAGCGATGAGAGCAAGCGGTTCCCTGCCTTCTTATATAGAGGATAGAGAGCGAAATCCCTCCTGGTCAGAACGATGTCATGTCCCCCCTTCTCCATATGCCGCACTGCCTCGGGGATATACTCCGGCCGGTGCTGGTTATCGGCGTCGATATTTATCACCACGTCCTTGCCCGCCGCTTCGCCGCACCTGGACAAATAGTCTACGAAGCAATACCCTCTCTTCAAGGCCCCGGCCATGCCGGTATTGCGCGGCATGCGAAGGATGTAAACCCCCTTCTTCCCCGCGGCCCACTCTTCCAGGAGGCGGGGCGTGGAATCGGTGGAGCCGTCGTCGATCAGCACCATGCGGTCGGTATGGCGCCTGACCTTGTCGAGCACCAGCACCAGGGTCCTCTCTTCGTTGTAGATCGGTATCACGGCTATTTTCTTCATTGGTCGCGCGTCTCGTGTCGCGCCTGTCCGCCATAGCCCTTCGGGGCTGAGCCCCTCAGGGGTGAAGTCCTTCAGCGACGGCGGATGTCACGCGTCATATACAACCAGAAAGCGGTCAACGACATCATCATCAACAGCGAGAGAAACAGTCCCAGCTTGAAACTGAAGGGCTCGAACCGCAACGAATACACGGCATCCTTCTCAACCGGGAAGTGTATCAGCCCCGAAAGCGAGTCCACTTCGCCGCACGGCAACCCAACCGACGCCGCCCCGGCGCCGGTGGCTGCCGCGATACGAAACAGCCGCCAACCCGGATGCCAGCTCTCCTTGACCACGACCCGGCCGTCACGCTCCGTCTCCAGGGCGATGCGCCCGGGGCTAACCCGAACCAAGCGCAAGCCCTTGTCGCCACGGAAGATGTTCTCTCTGAAGTACTCGGCCGGCATCGTCCTCTCTCCCTTCCTCGCCACCGCGCCAAAACGGTGCTCCCCGTCCTTGAGGTGCCGAAAGATCTCCCCGTGGGAACGGGGCACGATGGAGCCATATCCGCTCGCGCAGTAACGCCCGCTCAAGATATTGAGATTCGGCCAGCCCAGCTCACGAGCGCCCCGCAAAAGGTGGTCATAGCTCTTCGCCCCTACCTTCCAGGCGGAACTGAGACGCTGAGCGTCGGCAAGATACCTGCCCGGGAACACCGGCAAGGGACTGACCACCCCCTGGCGGTAGGCCGCCTCGCCGGCAAAGCGGAGGTGGTGCGGCGCGGCGATGAAAAGGTCGGCCAGGAGCAAAGCGATGAGGAAAGGCCCGTACACCAGTTCCAATACCCGTCTCTTTCTCAGGATCACGCCCAACGCCAGCAGGCAAATGACGATACTATACTGCATGGGGACCGTGCGCGCAAGCAGGGGATGCGTCACGGGATTGAGGATGGTAAAGACAGGCAACAGCATTAACATCACCAGGACATAGGAAAAGAGGATGTTAACGGACTTACGCCGCCTGATCTCGTCGAAACCGATCGCCCCCAGCGTAGCCAGGCAGAGCAACAACAGCGAAAAAAAGGTGCCCGTCTGCTTTATCGCCCCCAGGCCCGGTATCGCACGGCGAAGGGATCCCAGGGGAAGGTGGTCTCCCAGCATCAATACCAGGGCCAGGCCCGCGAGCAGCAACAGGTAACGGCTGGCGCGGCGCTTGGACAGCACTGCGCCCGAACCGGCGAGGAAGAGCAACACCGCGCCGCCGTAGTAGGCGCCCACCCAGGCGATACGCAGCGGCCCGTGGTATAAGCCCGAGGCCGGCGCGCCGAAATAGACAGGGCTGAACAGCGAACTAAATGCCTCCGGCGGCACTGAGATGGGCAGCATCTCCCTCAGGCCTCTCCCTCCCACGCGCTCGCTAAGGGCGAGGAGCTCGAAAAAGGGCAACAGGGCCGCGGCCGCGAGCGCGCAGGCGCCGATCACACCCACCAGGCACCACGCCGCGCGCAGCCAGGGGGCCCTGCCTCTCTCCACCAACAGCACCAGCACCAGGAGGAAGCATAGCCCAAACAAGGTCTGGTAGACCGTTATCGGGTATCCGGCCGTTATCTGCAGGGCGAGGGCGAGAACACCCCCCAGCAGGAGCTTCCGGCCGCCGCGCCGCAAGAAGCCGTAGAAGAGGGCCGCCACCAGCGGCATATATGCCAGCGAGCAAAGGGCCGGCGGCGCCTGGTGGCTGAGAAGCAGGTGCCCGTTGAGCGAGTAGAACGCGCCCAACGCCAGGGAGGCGCCGCGGCTCAACCCCAGGCAGCGTCCCAGGTAATAGGCCGCCGCGGAAGCGATGAGGTAATGGATGAAAACGAACAGCTCCAACCGCCGCGTGAAGTCGCCGAGCAGCAGCAGCAGGTTCAGGGGATAGAACATATTCACCTGCAGCTCGCCCACCTGGGGATAACCGCAATAGATGAGCGGGTTCCAGAGCGGCAACAGCCCTGCCTTGAGGCAGGACACGGCGTAGGCCTTGAGCGGGTAGTAGTGACGCGAGTAGTCCAGCAAGCAGAAGGTCTTCTCGCTAAAGAGTGCGGGGGCAAAGATGATCAATAATGCGGCCCATGCTATAAGCAAAGGCCAAGAGGCGAGGATTGTTGATTTGTGATTTATGATTTGTGATTTCACTGTTTGTCTTGGCTTTCAGCTTCCTTACTTCCTTGCTTCCTATTTCACCCGCGCCATTGGGGCGCTATTCATCTTCACTTCTTCCTTTTTTACATTTTCTTTAGTATCTGAATTAAAACCAAAAGCCTTTATTAACAGTTGTATCGCTTTTTTCTTAAAACCAGTATTTGCTTGGCTCCACCATGATAGTTCGCATGCATAATCGTAGATAATCCATGCATTAAATGGTTTCAATTCTGATGCTTTTTCAAATGCTTTTAAACCTTCATTTATTTCATCAATGTTTATTTTATAAAATTCCCCTATGTTAGTATCATCATATTTGTCATATAACCCATAGGATATTGCTAATGCTTTAAACCAATGTATACGCCCATCTTGTTTATCAATATTTAGAGCTTCTTCGTAGTGCTCTTTTTCTTTCTTATATTCTCCTCGTTCACCTTCAATGAAACCCCATATTGTTAATGTTCCAGCATCTCTCAATTCACTATTTGCAATTCTACGAGCAACATAAAGTGGAGGAGTATGTATTTTTTTACGCACTCTAAGGTCTTCCTCTTGCCCCTTGTTAATTAACTTTTTTTGTCCATTG
>CBDVCL010000173.1:0-5510 GCA_965372475.1 uncultured bacterium
GACATGCGCCCCTGCGGCTCTCTCTACCCGTTGCGTTAACCCGTCGCCGTAGGGGAGGTGTCGACCGCAAAACGGTATTTGGCATAATGACGGTCGACCGCTGGAATCGATGTCTGTTGCTAATCCAGCGCTACCACGGGCTCCCGGGCGGCCGTGGTAGGCCGCCCCTACATTACGTCAGTCGTAATTGAGACACTAATGAAGTAAAAAGTAAAAAGGGTGAAGGCGTCAGGCCTATGCCCTTTGCTTTTTCCTTTTTCCTTTCCCCTTTTTCCTTACTAAATCTACCTTCTCCTCTCTTGTAAAGCCTTTAATCTCCGCCTCGCGTTTCATCGCCGCCGGCTTGCCGGCACATTCCTCAGAATAAGCCAGCCTAACGGGCAGGCGCGAGCGCGTGTATTTCGCCCCCTTGCCCTGGTTGTGCAGTCCCAGGCGCTCCTTCAAGTCAGCGGCATAGCCGGTATACAACGACCCATCAGCACACTTGAGTATATAGACAGAATAGTCTTGGCTTCTTTTCATGGTCCTGTGGGACGCGCGAGCAACGAGCAACCCTTCGACTCGCCCTGAGAAAGCGAAGTGCCTCTAAGGACTCGCTCAGGGCGGGAAGGGTCCTGAGGGCAATCGAAGGACGAGCAACAGCTATCTATAGTCGTTTGGTAATCTTAAAATGCAACTTGGCCACCTTCGCCAAGCGTTCCATGCCCTGCTCGGCCTTGAATCGCGCCGCCGCCAGGGAGACCTGCGCCGCGGCGCCTTTCGGCAGATCGAACTTATACTGCGCCGCGAGCTGCTTCAAACGGCGCAGGAATTCGCTGCGCGCGAGTATCGAGGCGCAGGCCACGGCCGGGTCCTCCTCCGCGTGGTGCTTCTCGATCAGCTCAATTGCCCTGCCCTTTTTCAGCATGGCGCCGCGCACGTAGTCCCGATTGCCGAACTTGTCGCTCACCACCAGTCCTATTTCCTCTTCTTCCAGGATGTTCTCTATTGCCCGCGCGTGACCCCAGGCGAGGAGAAGGTTAAGGTTGCGCATCTTCGAGTATAGCTGGTTGTATTTCTCTGGGCCGATCGCCACGACTGAATGGCGACAGCGGCAGCTGATCACCCGGGCCAGTTCCAAGTTGCGCTTGTCGGTGAGGCGTTTGCTGTCCTTGACGCCGGCGGCAAGCAGGTCAGGCAGGTCTTTTTCCTCCAGGTAGACCCCGGCTACTACGAGGGGGCCGAAGTAGTCTCCCTTGCCGGACTCGTCCGTGCCGATGTGGGGGCGGTAATCGCTCACACTCGTATTCTAACAGACCGAAGACCAGTCAATCCATAGATTCCACAGATTAGTTCTATCATACCACGTGAAGGACAACTTTCTTTCTTCATCCCCAGATGATAGAATAGCATCCGCTTGATTCCAAGGCCTGTCTGGACTTGGTTGTTTTTGGTAGAATGGGGACATGGCTAGACTCACGGCGTCAGTACTGCTGTTATTGGTCTATCTGCCTTTGCAGGCTGGACAGGCCGTTAGACAGCAGACTCCTGCCCTGCCGGATCTTCTCCGGGATCTCAAGTCGACAGATTATTACACCAAGGCCAGTGCGGCCAGGGCCCTGGGGGGTATGCCTGAGCAAGCGCACCGCATTGTTCCGAGCTTGGTCGCTGCTTTCAGGGACGCGTCTACCGCCCAGGTATGCGTTGATTCACTGGTAAAGCTCCTTGGCAAAAAGCCGGAACTGCTGCCGTTCGTCATCAAGTCACTGGATGCGAGCAAAGACCAGCTGGCGCGCCGCTATCTTGTCGTCGTGCTTGGCAAGGCTGGCGGGGGTGACGGCAAGGTGATTGCCAGGCTGATGGCCGCGCTGAAGGACAGGAATACCCTGGTCCAGCGCGAAGCGATGAGCGCGCTGGGTGACACGGGACGTCCCGCCGTTCGTGCCCTGCCGCCCCTACTATCGAGGGTAAGGAACAACGCCGTCTATCCGGACCTGTGCGCTTCGGCCTTGAAAGCGATAGCCAAGGGGAACCCCGCCGCGACGCCGTACCTGCTGGCGGGGTTGGAGGACACCAGCGCCAAGGTGCGTGAGCGCTGCGCAGTACTTCTGGGGTCTATTCGTCCCCTGCCGCCTGCGGCGATCAAAGCGCTGGTGGCAGGGCTTGGCGACGGAGAACAAGCGGTGCGGCTTGCGGTAATCGGCGTGCTGGAAAGCGCCGGGCCCGGGGCCAAGGCGGCCGTGCCCTCTTTGATGCAGGCCGTCTATGACGAGGATTGGGAAGTATGCCGCGCTTCTATTCAGGCTGTCTTCGCCGTATCGAGGGAGCACCGGGGCCTGGCGCAGACGCTGGTGAAGATGCTGGACCGGCACGACGATAAGGTGCGCGAAACAGCCGCGCAATTCATCGGCAGGCTGCCGGGGGACAGGGGCGCCCCGGCGGTGGCCGCTCTGATCGAGACGGTCGAGCGCGATAAGAGCGTGCCGGTGCGGCGCGCCGCCGTGGCGGCGCTTGCCGCGCTCGGCCCCGCCGCCCAAACGGCGGTTCCGGCGCTGGAAACAGCCATCTGGCAAGATGATTATCAGACGGGGATGATCGCCATATTCGCATTGGGCGAGATCGGCGGCGCTGCGGCGGGGGCGGTGCCCAAGTTGATGAAGGTGATAAAGGAGGAGTATGTCGTCAAGGGCCAGAGCGGTGATAACCGCCCCTTGAAGGTGCGTGACCGGGAAGAGGAGGCGAGAAGGAGGATTCGCTACAGCGAGGACTGGTACGCGAAGCTCAACTCCAGGATAGACAGCCTGGCCGTGGCGGCGCTGGGCAAGATCGGACCTCCCGCGCGTGATGCGGTGCCGCTCCTGGATGCCTCTCTGCGGAAGGAGCAGCACAACCTGCGCGCGCAGATCCTGTGCGCTCTGTGGCGCATTCGCCCGGGCTCCAAGGGGGCGGTGCGTGACGCGATCGAGATGTTGGACGACGAGTCCCCCGAGGTACAACGCATGGCGATGGCACTGCTCTTGAACGCAGGGGTGAGTGACGAGGCGTTCGTTGAGAAGATGGTGAGGCTGGCGGAGCTCTCCCACTGGCGCAAGGAGCTATCACCGCGGTTGACAGCGATGGGCAAGGCGGCCGCTCCTGCGCTCGCCCGCGCCCTGAGCGTGGAAAAGGTGGGTCTGAAATGCCTCGCGGCCGAGATCCTGGGGGAGATGGGTGCGGCAGGCGAGGCGGCCGTGCCGGCGTTGTGCACGGCGCTGACCGAAAGCGGCTTCCCCAGCACGCGCCACTATGCGGCGACGGCGCTGGGGAAGATCAAGAGGCGCCCGGAGATCGCGGTGCCGGCTCTGTGCGCGGCGCTGAAGGGAGATGACTCCCACCTGCGTAAGAGGGTCACCGTCGCACTGGCAGCATACGGGCCGCAGGCGAAGGACGCCGTGCACGAACTGGTGGTATCACTGCAGGACGGTAACCAGCAGGCCGCCGAGGCACTGGGCGAGATCGGCCCGGCGGCGAAGCGCGCGGTTCCCGCGCTGCTGGAAAGGGCGCTGAGCAGGGGATATGGGCATGTGGTGCCGGCGCTGGCGAAGATAGAGCCCTGGGGCATGAGAGCGCTGGAGAGGGAAGCCAAGAGCGATGATGTAGAGAGGCGCGTGCGAGTCGTGGTGGCCTTGGGGACCGTCGGCGCAAAGAACGAGCGGGCTTTCGCCGCCCTGACGGGATTGCTGGCGGATGAATCGCCGCAGGTGGTCGCGGCGGCCAGGTCCACGATGAAGACGCTCGGCCCGACGGCGGCAAGGGCTGTGCCCGAGTTGAAGCGGTTGCTGGAGCAGGGACGTCTGCACTTCGCCTCGCAGGAAGACCTGGATATGAATATCTACGCCGGGATGCTCGAGCTCATCAACCTGGCGGGAGGGATAGGCGCGGGCGCTGCGGAGACGGTGCCGGTGCTGACCAGGATACTGCAAGAGGAATATCAGCCGCGGCATCCTCAGGCAGGGAAGGACGGCAAGCGCCAGGCGGTCTCGGATTTTAGCCGGGGCGGCCATACCGGTGTGACGGACTACCCGGCTTGGCTCCGGGCCATCAACGGACGGATTGATGGGGTGTGTGTCATCGCGCTGGGCGAGATAGGCCCTGCGGCGCGGACGGCGGTACCGGCGCTGCTCGTGGCCCTGGACGATGAAGATCGCGATATGCGGAAAGCGGCCTCCTTCTCACTGGCCGGCATCGCCCCGGAAAACCAAGCGGTGAGGAAAGCCCTGCGGGGGTTCCTGGATAAAGAAGGCGATAGGTTCGATGACGATTCCTTGATCATCTTGTTAAGGTTGGGCACCCCGGCGGCAGAGCTCGCGAGGCGTTTTGCTGATTACCACGAGCAGGACAAGCCAAAGGGGCGACATGTCCGCCCCAACCCGGCAAGATGGCTGGCGAAGATCAGGTCCGGGGACATCCCCTTTTTGGCAGAACTCCTCGCTCACGAGGATGCTGCTATGCGTTCCTTCGCCGCGCGGCTGCTCGTGCTCATGGCCACGGAGCATCCTGAGCGGACGATGCCGTTATTGGTCCAGTGCCTCACGGACGAGGAACCCAATATACGTCGGCAGGCGATGGATTCGCTGGTGAAGGCCGGTGCCGGAGCGATCCAGGTCTTGCCTGCTGTTATGCATGCCCTGGGAGAAGGGAGTAGGGAAGCGGCGATGGTGCTGGCCGCGATCGGTCCCCGCGTCGAGACCGTCGCGGCGCTGGAGGATGCCTTGGCCGGCGGTGACGAGGATATGGCCGGCACGGTTTTGGAAATCTTGACGGAGATGGGCTCGGCGGCAAGGGACGCATATCCCCTCTTGATACGCCTGCTACTGGAGGACGAGAAGGATAGCTCTCGCAAGGTGACGAGGGCGCTCGTTGCCATCGGCCCGTACGACCTGGGGCCTCTGCTCGAGAGCCTGCATGTCGAGAATCAGAAGGCACTGCGGCAGGTGCTCCAGGTGCTGCGCCAGCTGGGGGCCTCGTCAAGAGCCGCGCTTCCTACCATCTTGAGCCTCGCCGTGGTCGAAACCACCACGTCAGAAAGGCGTGACCTCTTCAACGCGTTTTGGCATATAGAAAGGGCCAGGCTTGAGCCAAGCGACAGTGATTAAGTCCGCCGCCAAAGCTGCTCTAGGGTCTTCACTGCTCATCTTCCTGTTGTTGTCTGCCTCGCTTCATGCGGTACCTCCGGAACGGGATCCTGCCCCCCTCATCAAACAGCTCAGTGACACTGACCGACGGGTGCGCGTCCATGCCGCTATGGAGCTGTGCAAGATGGGCACGGCGGCCGCGCCGGCCGCCCCGGCGCTGGTCGGACTGCTTGGGGACAGATCCTGTCACAAGCAGGCGACGGAGGTGTTGGTGAAGATAGGCCCGGCGGTAGTGCCGGCGTTGATGAAGCTCCTGCGCGCCGGTTTCAAGGCGTCCGACGGGTATTGTTACTTCTTCGACAATCTAAGGTCAATGGGAGTGGAGAAGAAGAAAGCCTTGGTCGATGCGTTGGCGCG
>CBDVCL010000174.1:0-5482 GCA_965372475.1 uncultured bacterium
CTACGCGATGGCAGAGACTGGCGCCGATCATACGCTCTTCGCCGATCACGTAGCCGAGGTGGTAATCCGCCCAATCGCTAAGAACGCGTATGGTCACGCCGCCGCAGAAGATGTCTCGGTCATAGCCCACCTGCAGGGATAACTCGCGCGCAACGATCACTTCCATACCACAATGCGGCTTCACCTCCTGCTCGCTCGTCTTCGTCATCTCGAGGGAGAAGAGCACATCGGGCCGGACGCGCACCGCCCCGCCAAGGCAAATGGTGAAGGGAAAGGTCTCTTGGTAAGCGTTGCGCCAGTTTATCCTGCTGCCGGCGTCGCGCAGGACCAACGCCCCCCTGTATCCCTCATAGGTACACAGCACCCCCGCGTCAAAGCCGAACCCCCAACCGAACTGTTCATCCAGCCGGTGGGTAAGCACTTTACTGCTCATGCCTATGCTCACATGGGGATGAAAACGATATCCGGTCGAAAGGAGGTAGCAGTTCTGGCTGTCCGAAAAGTAACTCAAGGGCTCAAAGCTCGGCCCGACCCTTCGTTCGAGATCGTCACCACCGGAAAAGCTCAACCAGGAAAAAGCGACGGTAACGTCCTCCGTCGCTGCGTGGCAATAATTGAGGAAACTATGCTTGCGCCCGTAAGCAAGAAGAGCCAACTGGCTGTAGATATTGATGCCCTTGAATTCCGTCAGGCCCGCGGGGTTCCAGAAAGCCGCCTGGGGATCGTCGGCCACGGCGCTGAAAGCACCGCCCATCGCCTGCGACCTTGCCCCCACACCCAGACGCAGATAGCTTCCCGCCCCGCCGCCATCCTCGCTGGCGGCGTGCAGGCACAACGCAGTAGGCAACAGCAATAGCAGGGCGACTATGATACGCCTCGCACTGAACGTTCGCCGCCCGGGCGTCGTGCGTCGTGCGGCGCATTTCGCGCCAACGAAATGCGAAATGCGGCGCACCCGGCATGAACTGTCCGGAGTCTTACCGTCCATGAATTACCGCAATCTTATGCATTGCCGTCTCGCTACCCTCCCCCTTTAGGACCAGGTAGTAGACGCCACTGCCGACCTCGGCCTCTTTGCCGTTCTTACCGTCCCAGCGCACCTCGTTGTAGTGATCCACCTCTTCACGCGATAACTTCCAGGTCCTCACCAGCTCTCCTGCCGCGTCATAAAGGTAAAGGCTCACTGCCTGGTCATCGGTGACGCTAAAGGAGATGACCGTATACGGGTCGCGGTCAATGTAATACGGGTTGGGGTAGTTGATCGGCTTAGAAAAAGACGACCTCGTCGGGCTGTCATTGAGAGCGGCAAAGCAATTCAGCAGGCCAAAGCCCGTGTAGATATCCCAGCCGGTCTCGTATCCCTTCTCCGGCCCGAGATCCACCGCCGTGCCCTTGATACGGGCCTCTACCCTTTCCATCGGCCCCAGCCCCGCCGAGATCAGCAGCGCCGCCGCCCCCGCGACCATGGGGCAGGCAAAAGAAGTGCCGGCGGCGATCTGGAAGCCGCCGCTGAGCGCCGCGCCAAATATATCGGTGATATCGTTCAACGGTGCCACGCCGTTCCCTCCGGGGGCTACGATGTCCAGGTTACTGCCATACTGAGAGTAGCTCGTGCGCCTGTCGCCGGTGGTCGAAGCGCCCACGGCCAGTACCTGGGGATATTCAGCCGGGTAGAGCATCTGCCCCTGAAAGGCCTGCTCCTCGCTGAAATTGCCGCTCGCGCCCACGACCATCACCCCGGCCTGCCGCGCGTATTCAACCGCGTCCTCCTGTATGCTGGCCGCCAGCGGCGTCCCCAGGCTCATGTTGATGATGTCGGCGCCGTTGTCACAGGCGTACTGTACCGCCTCCGCTATGTCCGCGTCGGTTCCAATGCAGTCACCGTAGCCAGCGTTCCATTCTATCACCTTGAGTATCATCAATTTCGCCTCGGGAGCAACACCGACGACGCCAAAGCCATCGTCCACTCCGGCGATTATCGCCGCGACCATCGTACCGTGCCCGCCGCAAAGCGTGTCGCTGGGATCGCCGTCGCGGTTGCTGAAATCATAGCTGTCTGCGAGTTCGATGTTGGCCTGGATATCAGCGTGGTCCATCTGAGCACCGGTATCGATAACCGCCACCTTCACACCATTGCCACAGGCCTTGTCCCAGCACTCCGAAGCCCGTATCGTATCCAGGTACCACAGCTTGCCGCGGTCGCCGCCGTTGAAGGAGGGCAACGGGCAAGAGAGAGGATAGGAGTAATGATTTGGCTGTGCCGATTCCACCGCCGCGTCGGCAACAAGGTCAGCGGCCACGTCTACGGGGTCGCGACCGTCCGGGATACGAAACAAGCAGTATCGCGACAGGGAAAGCATCCTCTTCAGCTCCAGCCCGTAGTCGGCCGCGATACCCTTCGCCTCCCCCTCCCCGCCCCGCTTCAGCTTCACCACCACCTCGTCCGGGCTGTAGGCGGCGCGCGGAGGCGGCGTCCTGCGTATGTCGTTGGCATAAGCGGAGAGCGTGAGCATAAGGAAAATAGTGAAGGTTATTGTCCTAAACGTATCCATTGTGCGCATACCGTATTTCAACCACAGAGGCACTGAGTTCACAGAGGTTTCACCGAGCCCTTCCTCTGTGCTTTCTCACTTCCCTCTGTGACTCTGTGGTTATACCACCCTTTACCCGCCCCCACGTCTGCCCCCATTCCTGTCTTCCGACAGGAAGACATGGGGGCGTGGGGGCTGATACGCAGATGGCATGCTAAGAAGCGACGATGAATTAGTCAGCGAACTATTACTTGTGAGTTGACACAATGGTTAGAAGAAAAATACGGGCAAAATACAAATCGGATGCGGTAGGCCACTATATGAACAAGGCCGTGGTAACCGTAGGCCCAAGGGAGCCCCTGCGCGAGGCGGCGGCGAAGATGGCCAAGCACCGTATCAGCTGCGTCGTCGTGACCAGGGACGACAAGCCGCTGAGGCTGGTCACCGAACGTACCGTCGTCTCCTGTGTCGCCGCCGGCCTAGACCTTGATACCCCCATTGCCAGGGTGCCGCGCGGTCCCTCCCTGATGGTCGGTCCCACCGAGAGCATCACGCTGATATTGAAGATGATGCGCCGCCAACACGTGCGCCGCGCCGTAATACAGGACAGGGGCAAGCTCGCGGGCATCGTCACCCAAACGACCCTCTTGGAGGCCTACCAGCGTATTTTGCACCATGAAACCAGCGACCGCGCCAGGCTCATCTCCGAAGCGACGCATGACGAGCTTACCTGGCTTTTCAACCGCCGCTATCTCAGGGACTCCTTCAAACACGAGATCAATCGCGTGCGCCGCTACGGCGGCCTGCTCACCCTGGTGATGTTCGACCTTGACCATTTCAAACTGGTTAACGACACCTACGGACACATGGTAGGCGACGCCGTATTGAGGACGACAGGCCACGTGATGCAGCGGGCGGCGCGCGGCGTCGATGTAGTATGCCGCTACGGAGGTGAGGAATTCGCGGTATTGCTGCCCGCCGCGGGGACACGCGCCGGGCGTATCTACGCGGAGCGCGTGCGCCAGCGCCTCAAGGCCCGCACCTTTCAGCACGAGGACAAGAAGTTCCACGTCACCATCTCCGCCGGGGTCGCCAAGTGGAGCCGCGAGCTGAATACGATGAGCAAGATTATTAAGGCCGCGGACGATGCGCTCTACAAGGCCAAGCGGCAGGGCCGCGACCAGGTAAGGGTGGCGCGGTAGGGGCGCTGCTTGCTGCGCCCGATACATTGTGGGCGGGGCATCCGCCGTCGTCTAGACTATGGCGAACAAGAGCGCCGCCCCTACATGACCGTGATCATCGCCACATGTATCGTTGATAATGATAATGCCATGTATATGATTTGGCATAATCACAAATTCGTCCAGCGATACATTCGGACGCAATAGAGGCGTCCGGATCCATTCTTCCTCAACCACGCGACCATAATCACTCAACTTGACCTCTCCATCTTTGATCTTGCTCAACACACACCTATGTCCTCTAACGCAAATCGTCATGAAGTACGCACCCACGTGCGAATAGTCATATCCCTTCAACCTTGTTGTCTTCCTTCTCCTTTTCGTTATCATCTCAACCACAAAGGGCATCTGCAGGGGCGTATAGCAATACGCCCCTACAGCCCTTTCCGCTAAGCGGCCTCAGCGTTGTATTCATCAAGCACCTTCTGGCAGATGGCCTCGCGCAGCTCACGCTTCAAAGAGAAGACGGTATCGTAGTATTTGCCATCCTCCCCGCCCTTGCGGCTGGGGAAGCTGACGATGAAGCCCTCTTCTCCCTTGAAAACCTTGAAACCCCGCACCACCAGCGTACCATCGAAGGTGACCGAAGCGTAGGCGGCGAACTTGCCTCCGTTACCGTTCTTCGGCTTGTGGATCCTGACTTCCGTGATCTCCATGATTCTCTCCTTTTCTGTTTTCGTCCATCCCTGGTTTACGCTCCTTACATCCCGCTTCCCACCTCCCGTCTCACGCTTCCTCTTCCTCACCTCCTTTCCCCTTGTAACCTTGTGACCTTGTGACCTTCAAACCTTGCAACACTCCCTTCGCGTCACACATCCATCCTACCACCGCCCCCCGACAAAAACGGGCACTTGCGGATTATTTTCTTCGAAAATAATCCAGAGCGGTGGCGCCCCGCATATTACATTCTTGCTTGCTGCGGCATGACCCCAGCTCTTAGATTTGTTCTATGGAAGCTGGGGCCTCGGCTGAACAAGCGCACAGTTGAGTCCTGCGGCACTGAGGCCATCGCCACCTTCCTCCGACAGAAATCAGAGCGATGGTCATCCTGGCACAAGAAAAAGTGTAATAGTGCAGGGCGGTCTACTGATCTACTGCTCTCCTCTTCCAGAACAGCAAGCTAAAACCTTGTCACCAATAACGGTTTCTGTTATCATTCTATCGCTATGATCAAATGCCCGATGTGCAACAAGGATAATGATGATCGCGCCTCCGCATGCGGCTCCTGCGGCGCGACTTTATCCACGGTGGCCGAGCAGAGGAGCGGCGGCGAGTCGAGCACCGATGAGCTCGCTGATTTCATGCCGGGCGTACGCACGATAAAGGCGGGTGGCATACCTGCAGCGGCCGAACCGTCCAAGAAAAAGGAAGCGCCAGAGAAGAAGATAGCGTCGCCGCAGCCCCCACATCAAGAGGCAAGAGACGAAGCGGCTGTGCCGCGCCTCGAGGACCTGCTCGCCAATCCCCAAGCGGCTCCGGGCCCAGCGGATACGCCTCTGCCTCCGCCAACACCGCCAAGAGAAGAGCAGCCGGCAACTACCACGCAAGTGAGCCACGGCGACAAGAAAGGGCCCTCGGCCACGCCTGCTGCTACAGCGCCCTCTGCGTCAGAGCTAAAACCGCTAGAGCAAACCGTGCGCTGTAAAGAATGCGATACGGAGGTAACACCACAGTCAATAAAGATCCACCAGGGACGTTCGCTATGCCTGG
>CBDVCL010000175.1:0-5452 GCA_965372475.1 uncultured bacterium
TCCATGGTTCTTTATGGTTGTTCTTTAATTCGCGGGGGCCGCGGAAACTTCGCGGAAGCCGCAGAAGCTTCTCCGCGTACTCCGCGAAGAGCCAAATGTCATAAAGTCAAGCGCCGTCCCCGGGGGTGGTCTGCTCCCCCCAGCGCGTAAAGAAGCGGAGCAACCCGGTGATATCCTTTTCACCGATAGTACGATAGGTATACAGCGACACTCCGCACCTCCCGTGTCGCCCGCGGTCAATGCGCCTTGACCTGCGCGTGGGCACGTGCCCGAGCGCCTCCTTGCAGTCGCTGAGCTTGTCTATCTTCTGCAGATGAACCTTGGGGTTGAGCATATCATGGGAAGGATACACTGAGACAAGATAAATGTCAAGCCAACACTGTCCAAGCTGCATAGCGACGAGTATCATTTTGACCTTTTTGGGCGAATGGCGGATAATATGGATCTTTGAGCAGTAGAACCTTTCGGCTCGCTTCGCTCCCTCATAGAATGTAAAAAGGAAAGGTGATATGAAAGGTCCCAAGGTTACAGTTATTGGTGCGGGTAGTTTTTACTTCGGCAGAAAAGTCATTTATCAAATGGCTGCCAGCGAAATAATGAAGGGGGGCACACTAGCGCTTGTCGATACGCAAAAGCCTGTTTTGGATACGATGGTCGCTTTGGCCAGAAAGGTCTTCCGTAAGAAGAACAATGGTATCAAGTTAATTGGCTCAACAGACAGAAAGAAGGTCCTCGCCGGTTCAGATTTCATCATCAACGCCTTCTGTTACCGTAACGCCCACTTCCGCGGGATCGACACCGAGATCGCGGCGAAACACGGCATGCGTATGTGCAGCTCTGACACTATAGGTCCGGGGGGTATCTTCCGTGCTATGAGGGAAGTCCCCATCGCTCTGGCCGTTGCCAAAGATACCAGTCGTTTGTGCCCGGCGGCGTGGATCATTAACTATGTCAACCCTACCACCGTTTTAGGCATAGCCCTCAAGCGCTACGCGCCGCAGATGAAATCTTTTGCCATTTGTGATGCCCAACATGAGCCCTGGAAAACGCTGAGTTGGTGCAAAATGGCGGGCATACTCTCTGACGAGGTATGGGCCATTCCCGCAGAGGTCTACAATAAACTCGATATAGCCGCGGCAGGTGTCAACCACTTTACCTGGCTGATACGCTTTAACTACGATGGCAAAGACATGTTGCCGGCAATGAGAAAGAGAATAGTGGAGAATGCCCAGCGGGAGAAAGATGCCCTAGGCGAACACTCTAAAAAACGTTACAACTGGGCCTACACCCTGAAACTGTTCGATATCTTTGGCGCTGTGCCTACCGTTGTTGCGCATTCTAAAGAGTATGTCCCATATTTCCAGGAGTACGGTGTGGCGGATATCGATCCGGAACCTATTGCCCTTTTCGATGCCGACAAAAGGGTCCGTCGAATGACCGAACATTGGCAGGAAACGAAGAAATATGCCCGCGGCAAATTGAGCATCGCCCAATTCCTAAGGAAGACGAATAATGACGTAGCTATGGATATTATTGAAAATATGTGGGGAAACCTGGGCCGAGCTTACTACGTCAACACCTTTAATAACGGGGCGGTCACCAATATGCCCGACGATGCCTTCCTGGAGTTGCGTAGCGCGCTCGATATGAAAGGCCCCAGGCCATACCCGGTCGGCGAGATGCCACGGGGATTGCGGGGTCTGCAACAGCAGGTGCTTGACACTCATGAGCTGACGGCTCAAGCAGCGGTGAGTGGAGACAGGAAGATCTTGAGAAGGGCGATGCTCACCGATCCCATCGGCAATAATATTCGCGACGCGGACAATTGTATCAGCGATCTATTGGCAGCGGAAAAGGAGGCCCTGCCGTCGTACTGGTATTAATGGTAAGCGAGAGCCATTCGTAAACTTCCTTTGACATTCAAATGTGTCTGTGTTCTTCCAGCGGTTCATCTTGACATTCCTGCCGTAATCAACGATAATAGCCGTCGCTTTGGTGATTTGTGGATATGTTCTGTTTTGCTTTTTGGGAGCAGTAGACAGTAGAGCATGCCCGCCGTCGTTCGGCTTTTTGTTTCATATTACTTTGAAGGATAAAAAGCCGAGCTATGGCGGGCTGCAAATCATTCGCTTCTCTAATATGGACTTCATTGATGAAGCGAATGATTTGCAGGAGTGGTGGAATTGCACGTACTTTTGATATTTAATTTCTGAAGGTAAGTAGTACCACGATGTTGTAATGCCTTCATCCCGCTATGCGGGACTCCGGCAGGAGTGGTGGAATTGGCAGACACGCATGGTTGAGGGCCATGTGGGAGAAATCCCTTGCGGGTTCGATTCCCGCCTCCTGCACCATTCGACTCGCTGCCCTTCGATTCGCTTCGCTCCCTCAGGGCTGGCCGCTCGCCTGCCCTGAGCTTGTCGAAGGGCTCATGGGCAGCTCTTCGCTGGCGAGATGTAGCTCAGAGCTGCCCAGAGAATATAGGAGCGAGTCGAATGCCCTGAGCGAACAAAGTGAGTCGAAGGGCTAGAAGCGAAAGAGCATTCGACTCGCTACCTAATGAAAAAGGCGCCTGGTTGGCGCCTTTTCGTTACTCAGCTCAATTTACCCACCTTAAGTCTGACCCCTATCCCCCTATCATGAATGAAAAGGCACCGCTAAGCGGTGCCTTTTTGAGCAATTGAGCAATGGAGCCCCGTCTCCATATATTTCCTGCGGAGACGGGATGACCCCGGCTCCCAAGTATATCTGAAGGAAGCCGGGCCCTCAGTAGACCGCTCGCGCCCCGCAAAGCGGGGCAAGTTGAACGTTGAAAGCTGGAACGTTTAGAAAGTTGCCTCATCAACAACTTTTCAACTTTCCAAACTTTCAACTTTCCAAACTCCCTTGACGGCGTACTTACGTCCCCATCTCCCATGACCCCAAGTACTTCTTCTGCTTCGCCGTCAAGGTATCTATGCTCACGCCCTCCGCCTTGAGCTTGAGGCGGGAGATGCGCTTGTCTATCTCCTCGGGAACGGGGTAGACCTTCTTCTCCAGCTTCGCGGAGTTCTTGAAGATATACTCCGCGCCCAGCGCCTGGTTGGCGAAGCTCATATCCATCACCGAGGCGGGATGCCCCTCGGCCGCGGCGAGGTTGACCAGCCGGCCCTCGACCAGCACGAATATCGACTTGCCGTTCTTGAGAACGTATTCCTCCACGAAGGGCTTCGCCTGGCGCTTGGCCTTGCTCATCTTCGCCAGGTCCGGCAGGTCAAGCTCGACGTTGAAATGGCCGGAGTTGCAGACGATCGCCCCGTCTTTCATCCTGGCGAAGTGCTCTTTCCTGATCACCGAGATGTCTCCCGTAACAGTGACGAAGACATCCCCCAGCGGCGCGGCCCTGGCTATCGGCATCACCTCGTAGCCGTCCATGTGCGCCTCCAGGGCCTTGAGCGGCTCCACTTCTGTGACTATCACCCGGGCGCCCAGGCCCTCGGCGCGCATCGCCAGGCCCCTGCCACACCAGCCGTAGCCGCACACGACCACGGCCGAGCCGGCGATCAGCTTGTTCGTGGCGCGGATGATACCATCCATCGTGCTCTGGCCCGTGCCGTAGCGGTTATCAAAGAAATGCTTGGTGTCGGCGTCGTTCACCGCCAGCACGGGGAACTCGAGCTTTCCCAGCTTTTCCAGGCTGCGCAGGCGTATCACGCCCGTGGTAGTCTCCTCCGTGCCGCCGATAACATTGCTGAGCAGATCACGCCGCTTGCCGTGCAGTGTGCTGATAACGTCAGCGCCGTCGTCCATGGTCACGTTCGGCTTCGCCGCTAACGCCGACTCAATGTGCTGGTAATAGAGCTTATTGTTCTCGCCGTTGACGGCGAAGACCGGCACGCCCTGCGCCACGAGCGAGGCGGCCACGCTGTCCTGGGTGGAAAGCGGGTTGGAGGCGCACAGCCCGACGTCGGCGCCGCCTGCCTTGAGCGTTAGCATCAAGTTGGCCGTCTCCTTGGTCACGTGCAGGCAAGCGGCCAATCTCAGCCCCTTGAGCGGCTTCTTCGCCGCGAATTCCTTGCGGATCATACGCAGTACCGGCATATCGCGCTCGGCCCAGTCGATCTCCTTCTTGCCGGCCGGGGCTAGCTTCATGTCCTTGACGTCATGCTTGGTCATAAGTCACTTTTCCTCTTTGCTAGTCGCTCGTGAAGCGTCATTCGTGAAGCGTTATCTCATCAGCACTTCATCCTTTTTCCTTCTCACTTTTTCCTTTTTCTTTACCCTTCACTCTCCAGACCTCGTAACTCATAACTCAGAACTCATAACTCTTAACCCTTTAGCACAGCCGCCTTATCAGTCTTCTCCCAGGTGAAATCGCCCTCTTCTCGCCCGAAATGACCGTAGGCGGCGGTGCGCGAGTAGATGGGCCGCAGTAATTTCAGCGTCTTCTTGATGCCCAGCGGCGTCATCTTAAAGTTGGCGCAGACACGCTTCTCGATCTCCGCCTCCTCCAGCTTGCCCGTGCCGAAAGTATCAACGAAGACCGAGGTGGGCTTCGCCACGCCGATGGCGTAGGAGAGCTGTACCTCTATCCTCTCCGCCAGGCCCGCCGCGACGCAATTCTTGGCGATATAGCGGGCCATGTAGCTGGCGGAACGGTCGACCTTGCTGGGGTCCTTGCCCGAGAAGGCGCCGCCGCCGTGCCTGCCCATGCCGCCGTAGGTATCAACGATTATCTTGCGGCCGGTGAGTCCCGTGTCCGCCGCCGGCCCTCCTTCTACGAACTTCCCCGTGGGGTTGCAGAGAAACTTGGTCTTCGCCGTGATCATCTTGGCCGGCACCACCTTCTTTACCACTTCAGCATAGATAAAATCCTTGAGCCGCTTATTGCTCACATCGGGCGAGTGCTGGGAGGATATCAGCACCGAGTTGACATGCTTCGGCTTGCCGTCCTCGTAGGCCACGGTCACCTGCGACTTGCCGTCGGGGCGCAGGAAATCCACGATGCCAAGCTTCCTCACCTTGGCGAGGCGGCGCGCCAGCTTGTGCGCCAGCATTATCGGCAGGGGCATCAGCTCCGGCGTCTCGCGGCAGGCGTAGCCGAACATCATCCCCTGGTCACCCGCACCACCCGTGTCCACCCCCTGGGCGATGTCAGGCGACTGCTCGTGCATGGTCACGAGGACGCCCACGCTCGCGTAGTCCAGGCCCTTTGCCGAGTCATCGTAGCCGATCCTCTTGATCGTCTCGCGCACCACGCCGGGAACGTCAGCGTAGCCGCGCGTGGTCACCTCGCCGGAGACAACCACGAAACCCTTGCCAAGCAGGACCTCGCAAGCGACGCGGCTGTTCCTGTCCTGTGCCAGCAGGGCATCGAGCACGCCGTCCGAGATCTGGTCGGCGACCTTATCCGGATGTCCTTCGGTTACCGATTCCGAAGTGAAAGTATCGAACATTAACTGCCGCCTTTCTT
>CBDVCL010000176.1:0-5422 GCA_965372475.1 uncultured bacterium
AGCCCATGCTGGCGCCCATCAGCAATACCGACCAGCCGTAGGTGCGCCGCATGCCCCAGCGCCCGGCGGCGAAACCGCACAAGAGCATCGCCAGCACGATCGTAAGCGTTCTACCGAGGGTGAGCGCGCCACCGGCAGTCAAGCCGCCCTCTTCCAGCGAAAAGCCCAGCTCACGCGACAACATCAGCAGGGCGACCGGCAATACCACGGACCCCGCCGCGTAAGAAATGAAGGTCATGAAGGCGGCGTAATCGTAGCGCCCGAAGGTCATCTTCCTGGATGCGTGCATGTGGATATGCAGTGTTTAGGGGAAGCGGATGCCGACGCTTCCAGTTTCGTTGTGTATTTGTAGTATCGTGCTACAATTGTAACATAAGCAGGGGGGAAGGCGTGACACAGCCAAACGTTATCTTCATCTTCAGTGACCAGCAGCGCTACAGCGCGGCGGGATTCAACGGCAACAAGCTCGTCAAGACGCCGCACCTCGACGCGCTCGCGGCGGAGGGTGTCGTCTTTGACGAGGCCTATTCCTCCTGCCCGATATGCTCGCCCTACCGCGGACAAATACTAACAGGCAGGTACTCGCACACCAACGGTTGCATTGATAACGAGTACGCGCTCTTCCCGGACCAGGAGACGCTGCCCTCGGTCCTGAAGGCAGAGGGATACAAGACCGGATATGTCGGCAAGTGGCACCTGGGATACGGGCCGTATACGAAGGAGAAACGGTACGGCTTCGATTACCTGGCCGGCTACAACTGCAACCACAACCATTACGACCTCTCATATCACGAGAACGAGGATGGCCCCTTCAAGATGGAAAGCTGGGGGCCGACAAAAGAAACGGACCTTGCGCTAAACTTCATCGCTAAGCACCGCGAGGAGTCGGGTGAAACGCCCTTCTGCCTGGTGCTGTCGTGGGGGCCACCGCACTGGGGCTTCAGCAAGGACAACGGCTATGATGAATACCCGGAGCAATTCAAACTGTATGATCCCAAGGCGGTTGACCTGCCGCCAAACGTGCCGAAGGAGATGGCGGAGCTGGCGAGAAAGGAGATAGCTCATTATTATGGCAACATCAGCGGGCTCGACCACGAGGTGGGCAGGATAACGGCGTTCCTGAAGGAGAACGGCCTGGAAGAGAACACGATCCTATGCTATTCCTCGGACCACGGTGACCACCTGAGCAGCCACGGCTACGGCAAGCCGCGTGACCAGAGACTTGCCGCGAACAAGCGCGCCTCAAAGGCCACTCCCCACGAGGAGGCAAACCATATTCCCTTCGTCCTGCGCTATCCCGAAAAAGTGAAGGGCGGCCAACGGTCGCAGACGATGCTCAATAGTGTTGATGTTATGCCCACACTATTCGGACTCGCGGGGGTCAAGCTGCCGAAGGGGATACAGGGGAAGGACTTGTCACACGCGGCGCTGGGGGAGAAAGGGGAGGAGCCGGACTCGGTCTACCTGCAAATCCTTGGCCCCGGTTGGCCTAATCGTGGCGAGTGGGTCGGTTGCTGGCGCGGCCTGCGCACCAGGCGCTGGACCTACGCCAGGTGGATCGAGACGGGAGACGTTTGGCTCTTCGACCGCGAGAACGACCCTTATGAGATGAATAACCTTGCCGGAGACCCGAAGCACGGGAAAACACAGAAGGAAATGGAGGAACGCCTACAGCGGTGGATGAAAGAAACCGACGACCCCTTTGACACCGGCGAGCGCGACCCCGAGACCGGAATTCTCAGCTTGGGTCAAGAATTGACAAGCGATCGCCATAACAAGTAGGCGGGTTAATTGACAAATCTGCCCAAACTGGTAGAATAGTGCCTGAGGGACTAATACCCCTCAGAAAGGAGGTGTATATGATACACATACTTGGGGAGGCGCGCTTCTGAGGTCGTAAGCACCAGGGGCAAGCCCCGCGCGTGTTAGGCTTCCTTCACGCGGGTGCGCGGGGAACCCCTTTGCCAGACTTTGGGAGGCAATTAGACAATAGCGTGCGCCTCTTGGCCTTCGGGAGCCGGGCCGAGGGGGACAGCGCGTGTCGCGCTTCCCTTGAGATGGGCAAGGCCCACCCAACGCGGGTGGGCCTTGTTTTTTCTCCCAGCGTGATGGTGTCGCAGATAGCCCAGATCGCCGCTACATGACATTACCGGGTGAAGACCCGGTAACACGGTGCGAGCAGCAATGAGCAGGCAAACTAAGATCACGCGGATTGGTTGAGGAGTATTCAAATCACCACCCCCATAGTATTACCGGGCGACGACCCGGTAACACGGTGCATACAAGCCCTGAACCTAAGCACAAGCGCATGGTTCAGGGAAAACTAAACTAACCGGATTACTGATTACTACGGGACCGCGAAAACTTGACATATTTCATGCTCCCCTTAGTATAATGGCGCTCGCCTTTTTGTCGAGGCGGACCGGAACTTAAGCTGATAAGCCAATAAGACGCGGGAGAAAAGAATGGCACGCCGGCAAGATAAGTTTGCGTATTTCACCGATCCCGGAGCGGCTTTCCGGGGCAAGCCATTCTGGGCCTGGAACGGGAAATTGGAGCCGGAGGAGCTGCGCCGCCAGGTGCGCCTGATGAAGAGCATGGGGCTGGGCGGTTTCTTCATGCACTCGCGCGTCGGTCTGGATACCGCCTACCTGTCCGATGAATGGTTCAGGTGCGTGGATGCCTGCATAGACGAGGCGAAGAAGCGCGGCATGGAGGCCTGGCTATACGACGAGGACCGCTGGCCCTCCGGGGCGGCCGGCGGGCTGGTGACGAAAGACCGGCGCTACCGGCGGCGCGTGCTCTCGCTGGAGGTGAAGAAGGGGGCGGACGCGGCAGCGTGGGGCAGGGACGTGATCGCGGCCTTCGCCGCGCGGCTGAAGGGCGCCACGGCAAGCGGCGTACGCCGCCTGAAGAAGGGCGGCGCGAAGGCCAAGCTGGCGAAAGGCGAGAGCCTGCTGCTCTTCCGGCGGGGGATCGCGAAACCGGAATCCTGGTATAACGACGCCACCTATCTGGACACGCTCAGCCACGCGGCGGTGCGCCGTTTCATATCGGTGACCCATGACGCCTACCGCAAGAGATTCAAGAAGTACTTCGGCGGGGCGGTGCCCGGCATCTTCACCGACGAGCCGAACCACGGCTCTTTCTTGGGGAGGGCGTGGGATATAGTGGCCGGCTACCCCTGGACGGACCGCCTGCCCGAGATCTTCCGGCGCCGCTACGGCTATGACCTGATCGACCGCCTGCCCGAGGTCTTCTTCGATGTCGAGGGCAAGGAGGAGCTTAGCGCTCGCTATCATTTTCACGACTGTGTAACGCACCTCTTCGTAGACGCCTTTTCGCGACAGATAGGTGAGTGGTGCGGCAAGAACGGCCTGCTGCATACGGGCCACACGCTGCTGGAATCGGGGCTCGCGGCGCAGACCGCGGTGTCCGGCAGCTGCATGCGCTTCTACGAGCACATGCAAGCGCCGGGCATGGACGTCCTCAGCGAGCACAACCGGGAATATGACACCGCGAAACAGGTGTCCTCGGTCGCGCGGCAGATGGGCCGCAAGTGGCGCCTGACCGAGACCTACGGCTGCACCGGGTGGGACTTCCCCTTCGCGGGGCACAAGGCGATCGGCGACTGGCAGGCGGCGCTGGGCATAAACCTTCGCTGCCAGCACCTCTCCTGGTATACGATGGCGGCGACGGCGAAGCGCGACTACCCGGCGGGGATATTCTACCAGTCCCCGTGGTGGGAGCACTATTCGAAGGTAGAGGATTATTACGCCCGCCTCCACGCCGTGATCACGCGTGGCGAGGAGGTGCGCGATGTGCTCGTCGTCCACCCCGTGGAGAGCATGTGGCTGCTGTGCCGCAGGGACTTCTCTCAGCAGGCCCCGGGGGTAAGAGAACTTGACAGCTCGCTTGTCAACTTGCGCGACACGCTCCTGGCGGCGAATATAGACTTCGACTACGGGGAAGAGGAGATGCTCTGCCGCCTTTGCAAGGTGGTTAAACGGCAGGGGGAGGCCAGGTTCGTGGTCGGTAGGGCGGAATACAGGGTGGTGGTGGTGCCGCCGCTCTTGACGATGCGCAAGAGCACCTTTGCCTTGCTGAAGAAATTCAAATCCGCGGGAGGAGAGGTGGTCTTCGCGGGCAAGGTCTCGCCGCGCCTGGAGGCAACACCCTCGGACGAGGTGAAGCGTTTCGCCTTGTCATGCGTGCGCACGGCGCGCAAGGGCGCCCCCCTGGTAAGCTCACTGGAGGGATACAGGCGCCTCTCGATCGCGGATGGCAAGGGAAAAGAAATAGCCCCCACGCTGTACCTGCTGCGCGAGGACAACGAGGCCTATTACCTGTTCATATGCAACACCGGGCACGACTTCCGCAGGGTCGAATACGACCTGCCGGTGAGGGAGCGAAAGGCGTCCTTCCCCGAGATGACCGTGCGCGGTTTCGCGGCGTGCCGGGGAAAGCCGCGGGAGCTCGACCCGGATACCGGCCGCGTCTACGCCGCCGAGGCACGGCGCAAAGGGGAAGGTTGGGAGATAAGAAGCTCGCTGCCGGCCCTGGGTAGCCGGCTCTTCGTGGTGCCGAAGAAAGCGGGGGGAGCGAAATACCCCCGGCGCCCGCAATACCGGGAACTGAAAAGCAGCAAGCTTGGCGGCGCCTGGGACCTGGCGCTATCGGAGGACAATAACGCCGTGCTCGACTGTCCCCGTTTCAAGATAGGCGCGAAACCATGGCGGGGCCCGGACTATATACTCAATGTCGATCACCACCTGCGTGACCACCTGAAGGTGCAGCGCCGTGGCGGACAGATGGTCCAGCCCTGGGCGAGAAAGAAGGAGCGACGCCTGCGGAGCGTGCCGCTGGCGTTGCGCTACGCTTTCAACGCGCGCGAGCTGCCGAGCGGTGGGGTCTTTCTTGCGCTCGAGGAGCCGCAGCGTTACAAGGTGGAGCTCAACGGGAGCGCCGTCGACACGGATGCGGAATGCGGCTGGTGGGTGGACCGTTCGCTCAAGCTCTTGCCGCTGGATCCGATGGCTATGCGCCTGGGAGAGAACGAACTGACGCTGTGCTGTGACTACGACCCCGACCACCCCGGGCTGGAGATGATCTATCTCCTGGGAACTTTCGGTAGCGAGCTTAAAGGTGGGCAGGTGACGCTCACCGGGCTGCCCAAGAAGATAAAGACGGGCGATTGGGTGAAGCAGGGCTTGAGCTTCTACTCCGGGAACTTGGGCTATCTGCGCAAGATACCTGTCAATCTAAAGAAGGGGCGGCGCCTTTTCGTGCGCGTGCCGGACTACCGCGGTGTCGCTGTGCGCGTGTTGGTCGACGGGCGCCAGGCCGGCATCATCGCCTGGGAGCCCGACGAGCTGGAGATAACTACGCTGGCGGCGGGGAAGAAAGAGGTCCTGCTGTGCCT
>CBDVCL010000177.1:0-5391 GCA_965372475.1 uncultured bacterium
CTTATCAGACCATCTTGTTCTTAATAACAAGTCGGCACGAATCCGACATTCTATAGGCTTTCTATATATTAGACTCCGGAAGCAGCAGAAAGGTGTAGTGGTTTTGCGATTTATTTTCCCTCCGGGTGCGGCCGCTCCGGGATCCGAGTTTGTGTTGCAGAGCGACTATTGAGTGGACTTCGGACCAGTCTGAATACTTGCAGCGTATTGCGGGAAACGGTTCGTGTCGCTTCGCGGCGCCCAATACCCAATACTCAATACCCACTACTAAGGCGACGAAGGAGCCAAGCCTTTCTTTTCAATAATCTCCCCATGGATCTCCCGCATCGTCTCCACCAGCACGCTATAGGGCTCGTCCTTTGAGTTCACCAGGCCGCAGTTGATTCGCATCACTTTCATGTCTACATCATGCCATTGATGCCAGTGCACGCCGAGGACATAAGGCAGGGAAGCCATCTGCGTGAGACAGCCGCGGTAGACGGCGGCGCGGTCATCCTGGCTTTCCAGGGATTGCAGGGACATGTCGGCGACGCGGAAAGGCGGTTCGTAAAGCCCCGAGTCGCGCGCAGCGATGCTGAGCGAGATAACGAGAAGCGGCTTGCGGCACCCCAGGTGTAATCTCAGTATCATGTCCAGCTCGCCGCCGTCGAAGCCGGTGACGTCTCCTCGGGGAGCGATGCTGAGCGCGACCGCGTCGAACTTGTTGTATGCCTCGAAATACGGCTTCAGTGACATTACCTGGCCAGGCCTGACGCTATTGCTGAGCACGAGGTGGTTGGGGTCGGCTTCCTTAATCGTCTTGAGCGTGAAGTCCACATACTCCTTGAAGAGAAGCTGGGCGAATGCCTGAAAGTCACCAAGCGCGGGGTCGTCGTAGCCGAGTGGCTCGGCTTTTCTTGCCGCCAGCTCCTCGAAGGAAGCATAGGAGCAGGGGCGCCGCCCCGCGGGGGTGCACCATGCTTTGTTAAGCTTGCTTATGTCATCGGCATACTTCTCCCTCAGCCAGGCGATGAAATGCTTCCCGCTGTGCTCTCCCCAGAGATAGAAGGGCAGGCGGGAAAGGTCGAGCAACATCCCGCCCACCAGGTAGCCGCCAAACCAGGGCGCGTCGCGATACCGCTTGGCGACTTCCGCTACCTTCTTGCGCGCGGCCTCGCGCCAGGCCGGGTTGTAAGGATCTATCATCGTGAAGACGAGTCGTTTCTCGCCGCGCATGTCAGACAGGCGATAGTCCGCCTTGTCGGGGCTGAAAAGGCTGAGGTGAGCAAAGAGGAGCATCGCCTCGCCCCCCTTCTTTACTTCCTTGCGGTTGAGCTTGAGGAATTCCTTGTCGCTTGCCGTGGCGACGGAGTTGAACCCCCATTGCTTCAGCAAGCCCATCATCTTGCGGCGGTACTTGCCCTTGTTTCCCGCCTTTCGCGCCAGGCCTTTGTTCTCCTTCTGTGGATAGGCGGCGGCACAGCCGATAGACCAGAAACGCTTGCCCTCTGGGCCCACCAGCCACCAGGCATTCTGGATTCGCTCGGTATGGATGAAGCCCGTCGCCTCGCCGTTTGGCTCGGGCTTGAATTCGGGGATGGCGCCGATGCGCGCCTTGCTGGGGGAGGAGTACTTTTCTATTTCCTTGGCGGTGGCGGGACGCAGGGAGACATCATCCACCATCAGGATATCCCGCGAAGCGCCGGCAAGGCCGATCGAAACAAGGGCCTCTTTGCGTTCTGCCGGGATGGGGGGGAGCAGGCAACGGTAGTGCTTCCAGTTCATGCGCGCGGCGGGGGAACGTTCGAAGCACATGGGTAGCACGTACTCCTCTGTGCTGGGAAGCTCGATCATCACCGCGTTGGTGCGGGAGAAGGCCCCCGCGTTGTTCTTGTACCACATGCTGAAGAGGTATCGCTTGCCCGGTTCGAAGCGTACCGCCTCTTTGGTGCGAATGCCCATCAGCTCTTCCGCCCCCGCCCAGGCATCGCTTAGCTTGAGGCACTTCGCGCCACCGTGGGCGCCGTCCTCGAGCGGCGCGTAAGAGAGATCGGAGACGGGATCGGCCTTGTAGAGTTCCCAGCCGACGGGAAGACCGTCCTGCCATTCCTCGAAGCCGGGGTTGGGGAGGACATTGGAGTAAAGGAGGGGGAGGAACAGGCCGAACACTAACAAAGTAATGGAGTGACGCATAACTAGATCTAACCACATATCATAATTGTATTTGAGACATGGTTCTTAAACGTAGGGGAGCACCACTGCGTGCTCCCCCGCGCCGAAAGGCGCGGCCAAAAAACGATTATTATGGCTACATTATGATTATACCCAATATAGGATAGGCACCTCCGCCGCTACCCAATCACTTCTTTTATATTATAAATCTCCTTCGCCTGCGATTCGTGGTAGGTACGGATGGTGATCTCCGCTAAAAGGCCCAGCGTGATGAACTGGATGCCGATGAGGGAGAAGAGAACCGCGAGCAAGGTCAAGGGGTTGCCCGTCATGTCCACTCCCTGGTAGAGCTTCATCGCTATCATCGCCAGGCCGCTTAAGATTCCCAGGATCAGGGTGAAGAAGCCGATGCCACCGAAGACCTGGATGGGGCTGGTGGCATAGCTCTGGAGGAACTTGAGGTTGATAAGGTCGAGCATCACGCGCAGGGTGCGCCACAGTCCATACTTGGAGCGGCCCCGCTCGCGGGGGCGGTGATTGACGGCCAGCTCGCCCACGCTCGCTCCCTCCCATTTCAGCAGCGCCGGGATGAAACGGTGCATCTCGCCGTAGAGTTTCAGCTTGCGCAAGGCCTCGCGGCGGTAGAGCTTGAGGGTACAGCCGTAGTCGTTGAGACGGCAATCCATCACGCGCGAGATGAGGCGGTTAGCCAGGGCGGAGGGCAGGCGCCGCGTCAGCCAGGGGTCACGCCGCTTCTTGCGCCAGCCGCTGACGACATCGTAGGCGCCCTTTTTCGCCGCCTGGAAGAGGCGCGAGATGTCGGCGGGGTCGTTTTGCAGGTCGGCGTCCATCGCCGCCACGTAGCTGCCGCGGCACAGGTTGAACCCCGCCATCAGCGCCGAGGTCTGGCCGAAGTTGCGCGCCAGGCGCACCAGCCGCAGCCAGGCGGGGCGGGATTTTTTCAATAACTCATAGCTGTCGTCCGTACTGCCGTCATCGACGATTATCACCTCCGTCGGCTTCTTGAAGGACTTGATGAAGTCGCTTAGCTCCTTCAGCAACGGTTTCACATTCTCGGATTCGTTGTAGAGGGGTATTACTATGGATAGGTATGGTTTGGTTTTCGGCATGACGGCTCCTTATCTAGCTGGGTGTTAGGGTATTAGGGTGTTAGGGTGATTCTCATTGCCCTAAAACCCTAAGACCGTAATACCCCAATCCCCTATCCTCGTTTTGAGAACAAGTACCTCACACTGAGAAAATCAATCCGCACTAAGAATAACTGTATCGGCAACAGTACTAATGAAAGATCGCGAATAATGAGCGGCCAGCCGACTTTTGCGCCGCCCGAGGCGGAGAAACAGCCGCAATTGATGTCGATGCCCCGCAATGTCGCCTGGCTAAGGCCGAGACTGAAGGAGATGAAGAGCAGGATCAGGACAAGGGCGCATTCGCGTACATATAGTCCCAGGATGAGCAGGACACCACAGACAAACTCGATCCATGGCAGGCAGAGCGAGAATACATTGACCAGGAAAGCGGGCAGGAAGCGGTAGTAGTACACCGTCTTGGCGAAGGCGGCGGGATTGGCGATCTTATCTATAGAGGAGTAGATGAACAGGCCGCCGATGGCGAATCTGCATGCCAAGTGTGTATACCTGTGCCGGAATAGTTGTGATATTGCTGTGGTCATCGTTGTTAAGTTTAGAAAGTTTTGAAAGCTTCGTCCTTTGGACACTCCAATATTAAGCAGAATAGGGTTGGAAGGTTTAGAACGTTGATACAGTCCAACTTTCACAACTTTCAAACTTTCTCAACCTTCTAAACTAGTTAATGCTCAATCGGCAAACCCGCTTCCTTCCATTCGTTGATCCCTCCGAAAAATACCTTCACATCAGCGAAGCCGCTGTCGCACAGTTTTATCGCCAGTTCTATCGAAGAGTGGCAATCCGTGCCATCGCAGTAGGTGACGAGGCAAGGATAAGCTGATAGTTGCCCGGCCAGGGCTCCAAGATATTCGTCGAATTCATCGTAGGGCAGGTTCACTGCGCCGGCGATGTGCTCCGCGGTGTACTCGTCGGGCGGGCGGGCGTCCAGGAAAAGCCCCTCGCCGCCCTCGAAAAGGGCCTGGCTTTCGGCTTTCGTCAGCCAGGGGATGCGCCTGCCGTCACTGCAGACGGCAAGGTCGCGCAGGTTCCACTCTTGGAAGAGGGGGATGCGGGATGGCCGCAGGGCATTTACCGCCAGCGCGAGCACAGAGGAGACGGCGATTATCATCGTTGCGCGGATGATCAGAGAACGGCTGAGAAGCTTCTTGTTGTCGGTCATTGCTCTTGGGTTCTGCCGTGGATCTTAACCACAGAGGCACAGAGGACACTGAGGATTCACAGAGGAAGGACTCAGTGCTCGCTCTGTGTTCGGCGCCTGCCCGCCGTAGCCCTTCGGGGCTGAGCCCCTCAGGGGTGAAGTCCTTCAGCGAAGGCGGGTGTCTCCGTGGTTAAGAAACCCTCTCTCTAACTCATTTTCCTTACTATCTTATATGCAAAAGGTGATAAAATCAAGCCTCACTGAGAGGGGAGCAAAAGCTCGCGGAAGCCTGCGGAGCCCTTCGGCTCACGGGGGGAAAGGCATGGGGGAACGGCTGTTTACCACCAAGTCACCAAGACACCAAGGAATACTTTCGCACGCTATTTGGGATAAAGGCTGGTTGTTTCTCCGATGCGGCGGCGAGCACTTGTTGGTCTGAGCGGCAGTAGAGAAGGCGGTGCGTTCGGCACAAAGGCATTAGAGACACCAAGGAATGTGTTGTCCCTTGGTGCCTCAAGGAAGTCGCGATACTTGGTGTCGCACGTTGGCGTAGAGCACAACTGCGAAGACCAATAAGTGCTCTCCTTCGAGCGGAGAGTTGAGGCTGTCGTTATCCAAGAGAACGTGCGTTCTCCTTCTTGGTGTCTTGGTGACTTGGTGGTGAAGAAGAAAAGGACGGAGGCTATGGCGGGCAGGGCGCGGAGGCCGCGGAAGTGCGACGGGAAGCGTTCCGCGTTTTCCGCCAACTTGCCCCGCAGGGCTATATGATCGGTTAGTATCGTCTCCAGCATGGTTTAGATAAGGAGACGATGCCGCGAAGATCCCGCGCTTTCCGCGCGAATACAGACATGGATAAGGTGATAAAGACAGCTAAGGATAACGCGCAGAAACTGCGTGATCAAGCGCGGCGCAAGAGACTCGACTTCATGGACG
>CBDVCL010000178.1:0-5387 GCA_965372475.1 uncultured bacterium
TCGCTAGCCCTTCGATTGCCCTCAGGGCCCTTCCCGCCCTGAGCCCTTCGCCCCGTGGGCTCAGGGTAAACTCTGTCGAAGGGCCTGCCCTGAGGGAGCGCAAAGCGCGAACCGAAGGGTTGCTCGTTCATGTCTAACTTGACCGGTTCACGAGCAACGAGGAACGAACCCCGAGCGACTACTTGAGTTGGAACCTAATAGGCATCCTCACCGTCGCCGCTACAGGCCTGCCGTCCTTCATCGCCGGCGTGAATTCAGCTCCCGCCGCGGCCTCACGCGCCGCCTTCGCCAGCAACGGATGAGGTGAATGCACCACTTCCACCCCGCTCACTTCTCCTTTCTCGCTTACTCGCAAGCTGAGGGTAACCGTCCCCTCGATGCCCCGGCGACGCGCGGCCAAGGGGTAGGGCACGTCCAAGGCGGCCTTCAAGGCCGGGTGCCGCAGAGCTCCCGCCGCCGTTGCCGGAGAAGAGGTTGGCATCAGAGACAAGACAACCGCTCGGGGAACACAGTAGAACCAACTCAGAAAGGAAAATATGACCGCAGCGGCCACGCTGATCCAGATGACGCGGCCGCGCCGCAAGGAGGCAGGAAATCTCCTACTCATCCCCGTCCTTCTCCTCTTCAGGGGTAGCCTCTTCGGCCTTATCGTCCCCTTCTTCCTCGTCCGCCGCGTCAGCCTTATCATCCCCTTCTTCCTCGTCCGCCGCGTCGGCCTTCTGCTTCTTCTTGCCGGCGGGGACCTCTACGATCACGGTCACCGGCTCCGAGAGGATCGTCTCTAGCGGCCCCAGCGATTGCGCCTCGTCAAACTCGCCCGTCTTCTCTTCCTCTTCGGGCGACGCTTCCTCTTCCTGCGGCACCGCCGTCGGCGCCACCGCGGGCGCCGACGCCTGGCCACGGGCCATCGCCGCCGCCCTTGCCCTGGCGGCCCCGGACGCTCTCGCCTGCGCGCTACGCTGCTGCACGCCGCCCCCCCCCCGGCCTGCCCACGACGACACGGGCGCGGCAACAGGGGTAGGGGACACCTCCTCTTCTTCCTTTTCGTCCACTACCAGGTCCGCGTCTTTCTCTTCGCCCCCCCTCCGCACCAGCCGTCTGAAACTCAGCAGCGCCCTGTTCACCAGTTCCTCCGGCGTATCCTTGCCCACCTTCACTTCCAGCTTGAGGGTAGTACCTTCCTCCGCATCCATGTTCCCTAACCACCACTCCAACAGCTCGCTCTCCTCGCCGGCAGGCTTCCTGGAAGGCTTGGGCTTGCACTTCTTGAAGACCACGCCGACCGGCAGGGTATCGTAGACATAGATATCTTCAAGGCGGTCATCGCTGTCGTTGAGGATGGCTATCTCGTATTTCAGCTTCTTGCCGGGCTTCACCGACTCGGCGGCGCTTCTCAGCGTGAATGACACTCCCTCCTTCTTCTTGACGCCTTTCCTCTTCAAACCGCCCAGGTTCATGCCCACTATCGTTCCTGCGCCGCCAACCGCCACCGCCCGCCCTTTCTCCAGCACGTCGATACCATAGAGGTCCTCGTTGGTCGGGCTGGTCACCTCGTCCCACCTGGCCCCGTCGTAATGTAGTATCACGCCGTGTGCGCCCACCGCCCAACAGGTGCCGCCCCGCTCATAGTCAATGGCGTAGATGCTCTCCTCCACCGCCGCGGGCCGTCTTTCCCAGCTCCCATCCCTGTATAGCAGGGCCTCACCATAGTCCCCGACTGCCCAGCCATGGTCTACTCTCTCCATGGCCATGCCGTAAAGATCGTAGGTCGATTCCGCCTCAACGACCTGCCAACTCTCACCGTTATAATACAGGAAGACGCTATTCTGACCACAGAGCCATATGTGTTCCCGTCCCGCCACCCCTCCGGCGTAGATCTTCTCGGTGACCGGCGGGTCCTTCAACTCCTCCCAGACCATGCCGTTCCAGGTGAGAATGGTGCCATATTCACCCGCCGCGTATCCCTCCCGTTCCGAGTAGAAGAAGATAGTGGTGAGGTCCTCCGAACTGCCGCTCTCCACTTCGCCCCAATTCACCCCGTTGAATTGGAACATGCTGCCTCCCTCCCCCACGGCCCAGGCAAGGTCAGTGCGCAACACCCATACGCCGTTCAGCCTGTCTCCGGTAGGGCTGATCTCCTTCTGCCATTCTCCGTTCTCGTAGCGAAGGATCGTCCCCCTGTCTCCCACCGCCCAGCCGAAGTCCTCGTTGAGCATGTGCACGGCATTGAGCGTCACCTTGAGGGGTACTTCTACCAGTTGCCAGCCGGACGAAGCTGAAGCGTCCTTTTCATCCCTCGGCGTAGGCCTTCTTTCCAGGGGCGCGGTAGGATTGGTAGAGCCGCCGCCGCTGCAAGAAATAAGAAGACAAATGAGGAGTAGCAAGGTGGCAAGGATACAAGGTTGCAGGGGGAAACACCTTTTCTCGTTGCTCCTTTGCATCCTTGCCTCCATGCTTACGGGCGAACACACAGGTTCGCCCCTACAAACTGTTCGCTTCTTCTGATTCCCAGGGACAGTCACCCGCCGTCGCCCCCGCCTTTACAGTAGGGGCGTATTGCAATACGCCCCTACAACCAGTGTGGTGGAATCCACGGCCACGCCGTGGATCCTGCTATTTCTTTATCTTCGCCTTGCGGCGGGACGCGCGCTTGTCCTTCTTCTTGCCCTTCGCGACCCGTCTCTTGGCTACCTTGGCCACGGCGGGAACACCGGCCGCCGCCTTGGCTTTCTTCGTGCCGGACTTGGCGGCCCTGGCCTGCAGCAGGCGCTGCTCATCTTCCTTTATCCTCGCCTCCCTGCCGCTGAGACCGCGCAGGTAATAGAGACGCGCCCGCCTCACAACGCCGGCACGCAGCAGCTTGATCCCCACGATAACCGGTGAATTGATGGGGAAAGTCTTCTCTACGCCTACGCCAAAAGACATACGCCGCACGGTAAAGACTTCGCTCGGCCCGCGCCCGCCACGACGAAGGACCACACCATCGAAGTTCTGCACCCTGCTCTTGTCCTTCTCGGTCACCTTGATAGACACGCGCACGGTGTCGCCGACCTGGAAATGCGGCAGGTCCTTCCTGATGTTCTTCTCTTCCACGTACTTGATAAGGTCACGCACCTTCTCCACCGCATCCCCCGCTGCCGGGGCGGGCGCCTCCTTTTCCCCTTCGCCTGCGGGGGCAACCTGTGCCGTCTTGCCCGCTTCATCCGCCGGGCTTTCGGCCGCCTTCTCCTCCGTCGCCGTAACTTCCTCTTCCGGTTTGGCCGCGGTTTCCGCCGCCGCCTTTGCTACCGCCTTCTTGTTATCTTTTTCCGCGGCCATGATCTCGCTCCATTTTTTACCAGCCTGCCTACATTCACCCACATCTATTGACGGGCCTACCTCTTCGTGCTCCCCGAACCCCGAACCAAGAGATCAGGCCTCTTCAATACCGTCATCATCTTCTTCATCCGCATGCGCCAATCAGCCACACGACGGTGGTTCCCGGAAAGCAGTACCGACGGCACGTCCCTTCCCGCAAAGGCCCTTGGCCTGGTATAGTGAGGATGGTCGAGCAAGCCGTCTCCGAATGAGTCAGCCGCCACGGAATTCGCGTCACTCACAGCGCCCGGCTGCAGCCTCGCCAGGGAATCTACTATCACCAGAGCGGGCAATTCCCCTCCCGAAAGCACGTAGTCGCCGATGGATATCTCTTCGTCCACCAGCCCATCCACCACCCGCTGGTCCACGCCGCGGTAGTGGCCGCAGATGATTATCACGTGCTCGGCGCGAGCCATAGCCGCCGCGTCCTCCTGCTGCCACGCTTTCCCCTGCGGGCTCATGAGAACAACGCGGCTTCGCTGCCGCCGCAGTTTCTCCACGGCGCGAAATATGGGCTCCGGTTTCATCACCATTCCCGCGCCGCCACCAAAGGGATAATCGTCCGTGACACGGTGCCGGTCATCGGTGAAATCCCTCAAGTCGTGCACGCCCACCGTCAGCTTGCCGGCGCGGATGGCCCGGCCTGTAATACTCGCGGCCAGGTAAGCATCGAACACCTCCGGGAATATAGTCAGGATGTCCAGCCGCATTGTCTTGGGTGCTCCCATTAGTAGCTCTCTCCCCAATCGCTGATTACGCTGATGACGGCGCCGCTGATTGCGCTGATTGCGTGATTCGCGCCATCAAGCATCCGCGTAATCCGCGGAGCCATGCAATTGTTCCTGAGCGTTCCGCGTAATCCGCGAATTGTCATCCGCCACAACTACCCCATCTCCTCCATCAAGCGCACGATGACTTTCTTCTTGGCAACATCGACCTTGACGACGACGTCTCCGATCGCGGGCAGCAGCAACTCCTCTCCCTTCTCGTTGCGCACGACATAGACGTCATTCGCCCCTGTACGCAGGATCTCGCTCAAGGCGCCAAGCTGCTGCCCTTCATCGGTATAGACGCTGCAACCGATCAAATCGTTTACATAATGCTCGCCGCCGTCCGCCCCCGCCCTCTCGCTATCAACGATGTATACTTCCTTCCCGCTCAACTCCTCTCCCACGGCGGTTATATCTTCCTCGCCGAAGGAACAAGTACTGCTGCGGGCATGGATCTTCAATTCCTTCACGCCCAGGCGGATCGTTCGCTTGCCCAGGCGAAGATAAAAGGTCTGCGTGCCCTTGAGCCCTCCCGGGTTACTGCCGAATATCGCCAGGCGGTAACAGCCGCGGCGCACCTGCCGCCCAAGCTTGCCGACAACGTAGTACCCTTCGTTATCCTCGCCCGTAAATTGTTTGCCCGGTTTGGACATCATTACATCTCCGCAGAGCACGCGGAACCCCCATGCCCCCATGTCTTCCTGTCAGAAGACAGGAATGGGGGCAAACGCGGGGGCGCGGAATACGCGGAGAAGCTTCATCGCTTCCGCGATATTTCCGCGGCTTCCGCGAAACATCATTCGACAATCTCCACCCTCGTATTCTCCTCGCCGTTCAGCGAAGCCACCAGCGAGCGAATCGCGTTTATCGTGCTTCCCCTCTTGCCGATCAGCTGGCCAACGTCACCCGGGTCTACCTTCACCATCACCTCTATCCCGTTCTGCCCCTCCTGCTCGCTTACCTCCACGGCATCGGGGTTCTCTACCAGCTTCTTCACGACGAATTCTACTATTTCAAGGCGTTTGTCCATTGGCTCGTATCGCGTATTGCGTATCGCGTATCGCGTTGCGACAGGCGACTGTTATTTCTCTGCTTCCTTCTCTTCCTTCTTGGCTTCCCCGGGCTTCTCTTGCTTCGCTTCCGGCTTGGCTTCCGCAGGCTTTTCTGCCTTCGCCTCCGGCTTTTCCTCTTTCTTGGCCTCGGCAGGTTTCTCTTCTTTCGCCTCGGCCTTGGCTTCCTTCGGTTTTTCGTCCTTCTTGG
>CBDVCL010000179.1:0-5377 GCA_965372475.1 uncultured bacterium
AATTCGGGCTGCTCGGCTGCGGCCTTCTGCTCCTGCCGATGGTGGTGCTGGCGCGGCGCTTGGCGTTGGCCTGGGGGAAGAGAGGGCCACGCGGGATGGAGATAGCGATCTTGGCGGGAGCCGCCGCTGTGGGGGTCAACGCGCTGTTTAATTTCCCTCTTTATATTCTGCCGACGGCTCTGGTGTTGTTGCTCTTCTTCTGCGTCCTGCGCTGTGGTTTCGCTTCCGGCGGATTGGCGGTGCGCCTGCCGGTGCCGTTGACCGTGGCGGTGTTGCTTATCGCGGGGGTTGTATTGTCGCTGAACCTGCTCGGCCTGTTCGATCAAGCGGCGGCCAGCCGCTACCTGAAGAAAGGGACCGACCTTAACCGCGAGATGGAATACACGCGGGCATTGCGGCAACTGCGGCGCGGCGGGGAGCTTGAGCCGCGTGATTACCGTATTCGGAAGGAGATGGCCGTTTCGCTGGCCGGTGTGAAGATGTTCGGGGCGGCCGCCGCACAGTTGGAATCCGCCCTGGAAGTGTTCCCCGCCAGCGCCGAGCTGCATGGCCGGCTGGGGTTGATGCTGGCTCGAGGTGGAAATCGGCAGGCGCCCGTGGAAAGCCTGCGCCGGGCGCTGAGCCTGGATCCCGGCCGGCAGGCCGCGTGGAGCAACCTGGGCAAGGTCTATTACGAGCAGGGAGCGACGCGAAGGTCAGCGGAGTGTTTTAAGCGGCTGGCGGAGCTGCGCCTGGTCGCGGCGGATGTGAAGGGAGCGATGGAGGCGTTGGTGAAGGCGGAAGCGATTGATCCGATGGTGGGTGGTCTCGTTGATTTGAGGAGAGAGGTGGAATTAGAAAGGAAGAAGCAGGAAGGAAAAAGGAAAAAGTGAAAAGGAAAGAAGGCAAGCGGCGAGAAGCCAGAATAGGCAATCATCCAGTGGGATCAGCCCTGCTTTTTCCTTTTGCCTTTCCCCTTTTTACTTCTAAACCGCCTTCTTCACTTTCCCCGCCCGCAGGCACGCCATGCAGACCTTGGCGCGGTGCACGTGGCCGTTAGGCTCGATGATCTGGATGCGCCGCAGGTTGGGTTTGCGGAAGACGCGGCTGATGCCGGTGGTCTTGAGTCCGATGCCGCCTTGTTTCTTGGGCTTGCCGCGCCGCACGACCTTGTTTCCTCTTAGCGGCCTCTTGCCGCATATGTCACAGACATAGGACATTTGTCTCGCCTCCCTTAGTGAAAGAGAGATGATAGCAGGAACCCCGGCGCAAATCAACAATTATTTGGTCGAGAATCAAGGTGGTAGACAGTATACGGGGCTTAGTTCCCCGTACGGTCGTCAGCAGGCGACCGCAAGGGTTGCCTCCACTAAAGATGAAAAGGCAACCCTTATACCGTATTCCGTCTACCGTCTACCACTAGCTTGTCTTTAGCGAACGCCTATGCTACTATCGCCACACTTGATGTGTTAGCTCTGTTAGTGCGCCGCGGAGTATCGTTGTATGTTCGCTTATCTCGGCTTATTCTGCGGTCTGACTGTTGAGCATGACGATGCACAAGAACCAACGATTAATATTCAGCTTGGCTTTGCTGCTGTGTTGCTCTAGCGCGGGAGCTCAGACCTGGGAGGGCCTGGGAGACCCCGTTTTCTGCCATTCGCCCCGTGCCTTGAGCCTGGCAGGCGCGCATTCCCTGCCGCTTGCTCCCCCCTCGGTGATCAGCGCTAATCCCGCCCTCCTTTCTTTCGGGCACGCTTCGGCATTGGAGTATATCTACGCCTATAACCAGGTGCAGGGCAAGGACCTGCCGCCAAGCGGGGGATGGCACGAGTCGGAGAGGCATGAGTTGGCCACTTTTTTTGGCACGATACGCGGCGGCGACGGGAAGGTGAGCGGCCTGCCTAACGCCTTGAGCCTGGGGTTCGGGCGCTACCCGCTTTACGATTACCGCTTCAAGCTGAAGCACGGTGGAAACGAATGGAATCACGACGGCGGCATCTACAGCTACGCTTGCGCCGCCAGCCTGATGGTGAAGCAATTTGTCATGGGCCTTTCCCTTTACTGCCATCGCGGCCGGATGGAGGACGACGATCTCAGCGAGATCGCCGGGGCAGGAGGGGCGCTGGCAAAGCACCTGAGCGTGGAGGCGACGGGTTTCGGCGGCGCCCTGGGATTGGCCTTGCGCCGTGAGGTGCGGCGGGAGATGATGGGCTGGCTGGGTCTTTCAGTTTCCAGCCCGGATGTCCTGCGGCTGAAAAGGTCGCAGGTGGTTTCGGCAGGCATGGAGGAAAAGGAGGAGGGAAAAGCGCTCCTGCCGCCGCGTTTTCGCTCCAGCTTGTCCGTGCGCTACAAGTACAAGTATCTCCTGGCTGCCAGTTACCTCTATGTGCCCTTCTCCCTGGTGATGAGCGATGACGAGGATATCCTGCGCCTGGAGGAACAAGGGCTGAATGATGTCCGGGCCTACGGCGTGGGATTTGAGATCGCGGAGAAGAGGCAGAGATACAGGCTGGGCGTCTCGCGCCGTCGCGATTTCCGGCGCTGGCAGGACAAGCGGGGCGGACAGTGTCCCCTGGATTACTACGTCTACAGTGTCGGCTGGGGCCTGTCGACGATCAGTCCTGCGGGACGCGGCAAGCGGCGCCGTGCCGGCACGAAATTAGACCTGGCCTTCACCTACTCGGAGCGCGGGCAGGAGGAAAGACATTACGAGACGAAGCGGGAGTACCGCGGTCTGGCCTCGCTGGTGGTGGTGCCTTGAAAGGGTGCAGGATGTATTTTGTCGATCGTTGATAGTCGTTTGTCGTTAGTGCTTCAGCTAAAGGTGTCATCAGTAGCGACTAGCGACGAGCGACCAGCGACTAACGACAAAAAGGGATGCGTCCGTGATTTACAGACTGCTAGCTGATGGTGTGGTCGTCATGCATTTCGCCTGCATCGTCTTCATCCTGGGTGGATTGGGCTATATCGTGCTGGGTCGTTTGCAGGGAGGGCGGCGCGGCCGCGACCTCGTCTTCCGTCGTTTGCACCTGGCTGTCTTCGTTTTTGTCGGCGTTTGGGCTGTGTTAGGGCATTACTGCCCCTTGACGCACGTGGAGTATTACTTAAGGAGCCGGGGGGGCGGCGCTGAGTATGCGGGTTCGTTTATCGTTCATTACCTGGAGCGGCTGATCTACCTGCAGGTGGACGAGCTATGGCTTCGGGCGGGGGCGGGGCTACTGATGGCGTTGACCGTGGTGCTTTACCGTAGATACCCGCCTCTAAAGCAGAGATGAAACGTAATGGGCTACTTTGGATTTCAGAGCCGTTAGGACGTTCCCTTTGATATATCGTTTATGGGAGGGAACGCCGAGGTTGCTGACGCAACCTTCCGCCTTCGCCAAGGCTACGGCGGACAAGCCGCGAGGACCTGCCCTGAGGGCACCCGAAGGGTTCTGCGCCCTCCGCGAGCTGAAGTAACCCACTACCAGATGAAAGGAGATCGCGATGAACGTGCAGAAATTGATCGTGCTGGCCATCACGGTGGGTTTGATATTCCTTTACGCCAAGCATTGTCACGGGCCAAGCGAGACGGCGACCGATGTCGCCAAGAGCATGAAAAGCAAGATTGATAAGTCGGAACAGGTGGCGCAGGAAGCCAAGGTGCGCGAGGTCAAGGGGGCGGTGCAGAGCTTCGAGGCCAGCGAGGGGCGCAAGCCGGCCAGCTTGCAGGAGCTGGTGGACATGGGCTACATCGGCAGAGTGCCGAAGAATATACTCTATGACCCGAGCACGGGGAAGGTGATGATGCGGTAGTATTGAGTATTGGGTAGTGAGTATTGAGTATTGCCTCACTTAACACCCAATACTTGCAACGCATGACAGGAGAGGTCCGTGTCGCTACGCGATACCCATCACTCACTACTCAATACCGGATAATGATATACACATTAACACTAAATCCCAGCCTCGACATCACCATCGAGGCCGACGAGTTGAAGAGCGGGGACGTGCTCAGGTCCCGTTCCTCGCGCCGCGACGCGGGCGGCAAGGGCATCAACATCTCGCGCGCCCTGCGCGCCCTGGGCGAGCCCAGTATCGCCCTGGGATTCTCGGGCGGGGTCAACGGCATGGTGATAGAGAACCTCTTGCGCGAGGCGGGGCTGGTGGCGGAGATGGTGGCGGTCGACGGTGAGGTACGGTCCAATCTCTCGCTGGTGGTGCGGCGGCCGAAGCGGCATTACAAGCTCAACGAGGCCGGCCCGCTGGTCTCGCGCGTGGCGCAGGAGAGACTGCTCACCCTTATCAAGGGCAAGCTGAGCCGGGGCGATTACCTGGTGGTGTCTGGTTCACTGCCGCCGGGACCGAGTGCCGCCTACATCAAGCGGATAGTCCGCCTGGCCAGGAAAAAGAGAACCAGGGTTATTCTCGATGCCGATGGCGAAGCATTGCGCCAGGGCATAGAGGGCGGCCCTTTCCTCGTAAAGCCGAACCGGCAGGAACTGCTGCGTCTGCTGGGTTGGCGAAAATTCGACGCGGCGCGTGCAGTACCTGAGCTGAAGAAGCTGGTATGCAACGGCCTGCGTCACGTCGTCGTATCCCTGGGAGGGGAAGGCGCCCTTTACTGCGGACGCGCCGGCGCCTTCAGCGTCCGCCCGCCACGGGTGAAGCTGGCGAGCGAGGTGGGATGCGGTGACGCCCTGGTGGCCGGCCTGGCCTGGTCACTTAAAGGGGGACGCGAGATGGACGAGGCCCTGCGCTGGGGCGTGGCGGCCGGCACGGCGAAGGTGATGTGCGAGGGGACGTTGATGCCCACGCGTCAGGAAATCGAGCGAATTCACCGAAAGGTGAAACTGTCGCCGCTTTCCTGACGCGTGAGTAGTGCGTATTGAGTATTGTGTATTGGGTGCGCTTATGGTCAGACCCAATACCCAAGACCCAATACCCAATACAAGCGGAAATAAGCGTGAAGGCAAAAGACCTAAAAGACATCCTCCGCGGCCCTATCGAACAAGAGAAGAAACGCGGCTACGATGATAGATCTGTCATCGGCGGCTTCGGTGTTTTCGTCAAGAACCGCCTGCTGGAGGCAGAAGACGGTATGGCGGAGAGCTTCGCTGGGTATGGCGCCCTGGAGGTCGAGAAGCGGCGTGAGCTGGTGGTGGAGCTGGAGGCAAAGTATCTTAGCGGTCACGGGTCGCGTGTCTCGGGTCACGTGTCTGGCAAAAAGGGACAAGCGACGAGCGACACGCGACGCGCGACAGACCTGTCGCAAGAGACGCCGGTCAAACAACTACCTGACTTAAGCCGCGGCCAGCTGATGGCCCTGGGCCGCCTCGGCATCAAGAAAGCCGGCGACCTTATCGCCTATTATCCCCGCTGGCCCCTGCACCGCGATTGGCTGAAACCCATCCCCGCG
>CBDVCL010000180.1:0-5366 GCA_965372475.1 uncultured bacterium
ATGCCCTGTAGATCTCTTTCAGCGAGCCCTCCTCATCACCGCCGCTTTCCCGCACGTGTTCCAATACTCCCGTGGAAAGAAGGGCATTGATGCTCTTATCCGCCAAAGGCAGCTTCACCGGGCCAGCCAGCTTGGTAAATTCGAACCTACCCCCATATTCCTCCCCCAGATGCCCGAGCGCGTCCTTGTCCGCAACGTCCAGAGCCGTCACCCTGAATCCGCTTTCCAATAGAAAGACCGACATGTGCCCGTTGCCGGAGCCCCAATCCACGACATGGCTCCCCGCCGGCAAGGAGCCCAGTTTCCTGTAGACGTAGAGGTACTGGTGGGCAAAGATCTTGCTGGGGAAATGCCAGAACGACATGCCGAACTTGCCTTCGAGTTCTTCCAGCTTGCGGTAGTAGTCGGCTAGCTTGACCATGCGCGGCCTCTTGACAGGAAGCAGAAAAGAAGCATCTACTCGATTAACGCTACCGCCTGCGCCCTTCGACTCGCCACGCTCGCTCAGGGCAACTACTCAATGAGAGCTACAGCTTGGGCCGCGATGGCCGAGCCGTCACCCACCAGGCCCAGGCCCTCGGTGGTCTTGGCCTTGACGTTTACCTGCGTCACTTCTATGCCCAGCGTCTCCGCGACAACCTTCTTCATCGCGGGGATGTGCTCCGCCATCTTCGGTTGCTGGGCGAAGATGATGCAGTCGATGTTGGCGACCTTCCTCCCTTTCTCACCCAGCATCTGCCTCGTCTTGTCCAGCAGTTCCACGCTGGAGATATCTTTGTAGGCGGGGTCGCTATCAGGAAAGTGCGTGCCGATATCGCTCATCTCCGCCGCGCCCAGCAGGGCGTCGATGATAGCGTGCAGTAACGCGTCCGCGTCGGAGTGCCCTTCCAGGCCCTTTTCGAAGGGGATCTCGACGCCACCGAGGACGAGCCTTCGCCCTTCAACCATCTTGTGTATGTCCCAGCCTATTCCTACTCTCATTGCGTGCCCTCGCTCAATGATGTGGTTGTATAGTTCTATGGTTATACAGTTATATGGCCATGGGGCCTAAGTGCCATACAACCCTACAACCAACAATCCTATCGTTTCAACAGTCCCTCCACCGCCGCCAAGTCCTCCTTCAAGGTCACCTTGATATTAGGGCTCTTGCCCTCTACCAGCTTCACCTTGCCGCCGTACTTGAGGAACAAACCCGTATCATCACTGAATTCCAGGCCCGCCTTCTTCGCCCTGCGGTGATAACCCAGCAGCATCTTGTAGCGCATCAACTGCGGCGTCTGGATGGCATAGAGCCTGTGCCGCTCCACCACCTTGTCTACGATCATGCTCTTGCCCGAGCGCATCACGGTATCGGTGACAGGAATAGCAAGCGTAAGGGCGTCATTCCTGTCCCTGGCCGCGAGCAATTTCTTTACCATACCGGGAGTGACGAGAGGACGCGCCGCGTCATGCACCAGCACCCACGCCGTTTCCTGCGGCAATACCTCAAGCGCATTCAGCACCGACTCGCCGCGCCAGCGCCCCCCTTTGACCACCGTTTTCACCTTGCGAAAACCGCTCTTTTCAACGAGCTCCTTCACGGCGGCGATCACCTTCTTGCCCGCCGCCACTACCACCTCGCCTATCTCGGGTGTCGCCGCCATCGTCTGCAGGGAGTAATAGAGCAGGGGGTATCCCGCCACGCCGGCGAACATCTTGTCCCCCTTGCCGAACCGCTTGCCCTTCCCCGCGGCGACAATTATCGCTGATATCTTCGAGCTGGACCCCATAATCTAATTCCCTCTATTCAAACGACATTCCCACCCACGTACCAACGCTAAACTTCTCTCTAATCATACTCAAATCGCAACTAATCCTCAAATGCTTAAACAGGCTGAAAGCGAGATCGAACAGGATCCCGTGGTCTATCTGGTCCCGCTCATGAACCATGCTCTTTATTGACCAGTATCCTTCATAACGCAAGTCAGCCACTAGATAGCCAAGACTAACATGATCGTCGGAAATCACATCACCGCTATCACCATTCTCGTGGCCGATTATCTTGGATATGAGCCCCGGCAATCTATACTCAATCGAGAACTGGTTATCCCCTATCGCGTCCGTCCAGGAAAGGTAATCCGCAAAGTTATCACTGGTAGTAATCAGCCTCCTATCGCTTCTACTCACCCCTACTAACAGCCATCCGTTCCCGCCTACCCGCAGGATTCTCAATCTAAGCCCGTAATGAATAACTGAGCAATCGTTTGGGTCATCGGCTGTTTCCGGAGTAGACCAATAGTACCCCTCCCCGTGGCCCATAGCTCCCGTTATGAAGACATCCAGCAACCCGTCAAACAATGAACCGCGCAAATAGGGGTTGAAACCATAAAGCCGAAAACGGGTTTGGTCTCTTACAGCCCTATCGAAGTAGTAGTAACGGTAGCCGACTTCTACTGCTGTGCTGTTCTTGCTCTTTGCGTCAATCAATGATGTTGCGTCCTCCCCGGCAATTGACGGCGAGAGCAAAGATGCCAGCAAGACCATCAACAGAACGGCTCTTTTCATCATCCCTGACCATTCTTGGGCGGCCGCAGTGGGCCGCCCCTACTATGCTACCGACAGATTCAAAACAGACAATCTGTGCAATCTGTGTAATCTGTGGATGAACCTACTTCTTGTACAGTCTTATCGCCTCGCCCAGGTCCTTCAAGGGCAACAGCGTTATGCCCTTGACGCCCTTGAGCTTGGCGGCGCTCTTGGCGGGAAGCGCCAGCTTCTTGAAGCCCATGCGCGCCGCCTCGCGCGCCCTCTCCCCGGGCCGCGCCACCGGCCTTATCTCGCCCGAGAGGCCCACCTCGCCGCAGAAAGCGACCCCGTCAGGCGGCGGTACGTCCTTGACGGCGGAGTAAATAGCCAGGACAGCGGCAAGGTCCAGCCCTGTCTCATTGACGCGCAAACCGCCCACAAGGTTTAGGAAGAGGTCCTGGTACTTGAGACGCAAGCCCAGCTTCTTCTCGGCGATGGCCGTAAGTAGGACAAAGCGGTTATACTCGTAGCCGGTGACGACGCGCTGGGGGTAATTATAGGATGCCGGGGCGGCCAGCGCCTGCACTTCGACCAGCAGGGGCCTGGTCCCCTCGATCACCGACGCCACCGCGGTGCCGGCCTGCCTGCGCCCCTCCCCCATGAACACAGCCGAGGGCGAGCCGACCTCGGCCAGCCCCTCCGAGGTCATCTCGAAGACGCCGATCTCGTTGGTGGGACCGTACCTGTTCTTCACTGCCCGCAGCAGGCGGTACTGGTGCTCCCCCTCCCCCTCGAAATACAAGACCGTGTCCACCATGTGCTCTATCACTTTCGGCCCCGCGATCGCCCCTTCCTTCGTGATATGACCGATGATGAAGACAGCCGTTCTTGTTGTCCGGGCCAATTCAGAAAGGATGGCGGTACACTCGCGCATTTGCGCCGCGTTTCCCGGCGACGACTCCGTCCCTTCGTCGCGCATCGTCTGGATGGAATCGACGATGACCAGAGCGGGAGTGAGGCGTTCCGCCTCGTCCAGCACTTCCTGCAGGGAGTCAGTGGCGAGGAGATAGAGCCCCCGCGGGTCGAGCCCCAGGCGCTCGCCGCGCAGTTTGATCTGCGCTGCCGATTCCTCGCCCGTGACGTAGAGGCAGGCTTGCTTCTTCTCGGCGAGACACGCAGACAACTGCAGCAAGAGGGTCGATTTGCCAATGCCGGGGGCGCCGCCTATCAGTACCAGCGAGCCGGGGACCACGCCGCCGCCCAGGGCACGGTCCAGCTCGCTGATTCCGCTGCTGACACGCTGTTCCGCGTCGGACTTGAGTTGCTGAAATGCTGTCGCCTGCACGGACTCCCCGCTGGCGCGGCGCTTGTCCGCCATAGCTTTAGCGACGGCGGAAGCAGCGCCCCTACGCTTCTTGGGAAGCGCCGAGGGCGCTTCCCTATATGTATTCCATTCACCACAGCCGGAACATCGCCCCAGCCACTTGGGGGATTCGTTGCCACAGGAGGTGCAATAATATATCGTCGTTGTCTTTGCTTTCATCATGTTCTCGTATTGAGTATTGGGTATTGGGTGATGGGTATTGGGTTGGCTTGATAGGAAACTACCCAATACTCAATACCCACTACCCAATACTACTTCCGATAGATCCGCTCCACCCGCTTCGAAATGCCACACGTTATCTCATAAGAAATCGTCCCCGCCTGCTCGGCCAATTCCTGGGCTGTGACGCGCTCCTTACCGGCCCTGCCGATAAGGACCACGGCGTCACCCACAGCAACCTGCGGCGACTTGTCGGCATCGATCACTATCATATCCATGCACACCGTGCCCAACTGCCGCCTCTTCCTGCCGCGTACGATCACCGAGGCCTTGCCGGAAAGAGCGCGCGGATAACCGTCGGCGTAACCGATGGAGACCACGGCGACCCTCATCTTCTTCTTTGCCACGAAGCGGCGCCCGTAGCTGACGCTGTCGCCTCGCTCCAGTTGCCGCACCTGGAGGAGGCGCGAGTGAAGCGAGAGGACAGGGCTCAGCTTGGGATTGAGGCGAAAACCTGGGGCGGGGTCAAGCCCGTAGAGCATCAAGCCCGGCCGCGCCGGCTCGAAGCCGCGCTGGGCGTAATAGAGCAGGGCGGCGCTGTTCTCAACGTGGACGTAGAGCGGCTTGACGCCCTTGCTCTCAAGGTAGTCAGCCGCGACACGCAGGCGCCTCGCCTGTTCCCTGGTAAAGGCGCGGTCGCGGTCGGCAACGGCCAGATGGGTGTAGACCCCCTCCAGCTTCAAGCGTCCAGCCTTTGTTTCCAGCCGCAGGCGCGCGGCGACGGCGGGAAGCTCCTGGGGGCTGACCCCCAGCCTTCCCAGGCCGGTCTCCACCTTCAAGTTAACCTTGATCAGTTTGCGGTGGCGGCGAGCGGTATCAACGAGAAAGGAAATGTCCCGATAGCGGCAAATGGGAACAACCAGGCCGTAGCGCACGGCTTGCACCGTCTCCGTGGGCAGCAGCGGCGTGACAAGGGTAATCGCAGATTTGATCCCCGCACCGCGTAATTCGGCCGCCTCGGACGGTAAGGCGACAGCAAAGTTCCGTACTCCTCCCCGCCGCAATTCCCTGCTTACCGCCACGGCGCCGTGACCGTAGGCATCGGCCTTGACCATGGCCATCACCTGGCGCCCCTGAGGACAGGCCAGCTTCAGGTTGCGGCGCAATGCTCGAAGATCGATTTCCGCCCAGGAGCGCGGTAAGGTCATTTATTCCCTCCCGGGAAACGCCGATTACGCTGAAGGGACTAAGAGCGTATTGCCTGGTCCCCCGCTGATTACGCGGATAGACAATCAGCGCAATCAGCGAGAAATCAGCG
>CBDVCL010000181.1:0-5357 GCA_965372475.1 uncultured bacterium
TCTCCTGGCTGGACAAGATAATGGACATGCTGGCGGAGAACAACGCCTACGCCGTCCTCGCTACGCCCTCGGGAGCGAAACCCGCCTGGATGTCTGCGAAGTATCCCCAGGTGCGCCGCGTGCTGGAGGACGGCAGGCGCGAGCCGCATAGGCACCGCCATAACCACTGCTACACCTCGCCCGTCTACCGCAAGAAGGTCGGCATCATCAACCGCAAGCTGGCGGGTAGGTACAAGAACCATCCCGCGCTCCTCGTCTGGCATCTCTCCAACGAATACAACGGCGAGTGCTACTGCGGTCTCTGCTGGAAAGCGTTCAGAGCCTGGCTGAAGAAGCGCTACAGGACGCTCGACCACCTCAACCACGCCTGGTGGACGAACTTCTGGTCGCATAAATACACGAAGTGGGAGCAGATAGACGCGCTCGATTACAGCGTGCACGGGCTGATGCTGGACTGGAAGCGCTTCGTCACGCACCAGACGCTGGATTTCATGCGGCACGAGATAAAGCCCCTCAAGGAGCTGACGCCCGATGTTCCCGTGACTACGAACTTCATGGGCGTCTTCCCCGGCCTCGACTACTGGCAGATGGCGCCTTACCTGGACGTGATATCCTGGGACAGCTACCCCCACTGGCGCGGCGACGAGAGCGACAGGGACCTGGTGCTGTGGGTGTCTTTCATGCACGATCTGAACCGTTCCTTCAAGGGCGGCAAGCCCTTCATGCTCATGGAGTCCACGCCCAGCGCCACGAACTGGCAGCAGATAGGGCGGCCCAAGCGCCCGGGCATGCACCTCTTGTCCTCGCTCCTGGCGGTGGCGCTTGGCTCGGACACCGTGCTGTATTTCCTGGGGCGCAAGAGCCGCGGCTCCGCGGAAAAGTTCCCGGGCGCCGGGGTCGACCACGAGGGGACGGAGCGTACGCGCGAATTCAAAGGCGTGGCCGAGGTAGGCGCGGCGCTGAAGAAGCTGAAGCCCGTCGTCGGCTGCTCGGTAGAGCCCGAGGTGGCGGTGATACACGACTGGGACAACCGCTGGGCCTTCGACGCCTCGGCGGGGCCGCGCAATGTGGACAAGGACTACGGTGTTCGCTGTATCGCGCACTACCGCTACTTCTGGACGAAGGGCATTCCCGTCGACGTGATAGACATGGACCAGGACATCTCCCGCTACAAGCTGATCGCCGCGCCGATGCTCTATATGCTTAAGCCCGGCGTGGCCACGCGGCTGGAGAACTTCGTGAAAAGGGGCGGCACGCTCGTCACCACCTACCGCTCGGGCATCGTGAACGAGAGTGATCTATGTTTCCTCGGCGGTTTCCCGGGTCCGCTGCGCAAGATGCTCGGTATCTGGGCCGAGGAGACGGATGTCTTCTACGACCACCAGGAGCAGAGCGTGGTGATGAAGAACGGCAACCCCCTGGGAATGAAGGGGAAGTACAAGGCGATGCACTACGCCGATATCATCCACCTCGAGGGCGCGCGTGCCCTGGCGACATACGGCAACGATTTCTACAAGGGCGAGCCCGCCGTCACCGTGAACAGGTTCGGCGCGGGGGAAGCCTACTACCTCGCCAGCCGCAACGAGGATAAGTTCCTCTTAGATTTCTACGCGGGGCTGGAGAAGAAGCTGAAGCTGGAACGGGCCCTGAAGCCCGACCTGCCCGAGGGCGTCACCGCCCAGGTGCGCGGCGATGGGAAGAAGGAATACGTCTTCCTGCTTAACTTCAATCCCGCGGCGAAGGTGGTGCGGCTGGGCCCCGGCGCTTATACTGACCTGCTCGGCGGCAAGAAGCACAGGAACAGCATCCGTTTGCCGGGCTTTGGCGCGACGGTTCTCGCCAGAGCATAGAATTGTTGGAGCGACGTAGCATTTTCGGAGGGCCATGACTGCAAGAGCAATCATTCTCGGATTATTATGCGCCTGCGTGGTCTGCGGCTTCACCTATTTCAACGACAACGTGATGAAGCAGACGATGCTCATCGGCAACAGTATGCCGATATCCATCTATGGCGCGCTGATCCTCTTCCTGCTGATAGTTAACCCGTTGTTGCGCCGCTTCCGCGCCGCCTGGACCTTCACGCGCGGCGAGCTGGCAGTGATGCTCTCTCTGACCCTGGTCGCTTGCTGCGTGCCGGGATCCAATCTGATGCGCACTTTCGGCAACACCCAGATGCTGCCGCACCACTACGCCAAGACCGAGCTTGGCTGGCAGGAGCAGAAAATCATGGAGATGGTGCCGCCTGAGATGCTGGCCGACGTCAGCGAGAACGAGGACGTTGCCCTTTACGGCTTCGTGCGCGGCATGGGCGAGGGCGACCAGCACATCTCTGTCAAGGACGTCCCCTGGGGCGCCTGGCGGCGCACGCTCTCCTTCTGGCTGCCGCTGCTCTTGATAATCTGGGTGGGGATGATCGGCCTGGCGCTGGTGATCCATCGCCAGTGGGCCGAGCATGAGCATTTGCCCTACCCGATAGCCGCTTTCGTCGAGGCCATGCTGCCGGAGAAAGGCAAGGCGCTGGGCGGTGTCTTCACCAACCGCCTCTTCTGGATCGGTGCGGGAGCGGTACTGGTGATACACCTCAACAACCTCGCCTGCCTCTGGTTCCCCGAGCAGCTCTTCAAGATACCTAACTCATTCGACTTTACTGCTTTACGGGGGATCTTCCGCGAGCTTGCCAGGGGGAGCGGCTGGGAATGGGGCTTCTGGATAGCCAGGCCGACCTTCTACCTCTCGGTGGTGGCCTTCGCCTATTTCATTACCAAAGACGCCTCGCTGGCCCTGGGCCTGGGGCCGCTCTTGTTCGTGATAGTCAGAACGGCGCTGGCCGGTTTCGGCGTCTCGCTGGGCGGCGGCAACATGTCACCGCGCCTGATGAATTCGCTGCACGCCGGGGCTTTCTTCGCCATGTTCCTCGCCCTGGTCTACACCGGGCGTTATTATTATGGCGCCGTCTTTAGGAAGGCCTTCTTCCTCAAGAGCTCGCAGGGCGCCGGGCCGGAAGCCGTCTGGGGGGCGCGCGTCTTCCTGCTAAGCCTGGTCGCCTTCGTCGTCAGCACTTCGTTGATCGGCCTCGACTGGCAGTTGGGCCTGATCTACATCGGCGCGTTGACGGTGGCTTTCGTGGTGATGAGCCGCATGATGGCTGAGACAGGCGTCTTCTTCCTGCAGAGCTTCTGGTACCCCTGCACCGTTGTCTGGGCTTTCCTCGGCACCAAGGCCCTGGGCCCGCAGCCGGTGTTGATAATGATCATGCTCTCAGTGGTGCTGATCCTCGACCCGCGCGAGGCGCTGATGCCCTACGTGGTCAACTCCTTCAAGTTGGTCGACGTCACCAAGCAGAAACTGGGCAAGCTCGCGGCCTGGAGCTCGCTCACCCTGGTCGTGGCCTTGATGGTGGCGGTGCCGGTGACCCTGTACCAGCAATACGACCGCGGCACCGAGATCAGCGACAACTGGGCCTACACGATGGCGCCCAAGTTCTCCTTCGAGGAGGCGGTACGCGTCAAGCAGCGCCTCGTGGCGCAGGAGAGCCTGGCAGAGGCCGAGGCGCTCTCCGGCTGGCAGCGCTTCGCTCACGCCAAGCCGAGTAAGATAGCGATGGTGGGGATGGCGATCGGCTTCGGCCTGGTGCTGCTCTTCATCTTCTGCCGCATGCGCTTCGCCAACTGGCCCCTGCACCCGGTGATGTTCCTGGTGATGGGCACCTGGGCGGGAAAGACGCTGGCCTGGTCCTTCCTGCTGGGCTGGCTGGTCAAGTCGATGGTGGTCAAGTTCGCCGGGGCGGGGGGCTACCAGAAGCTCAAGGCGCTGATGTTCGGCGTGATCGCCGGCGAGATGACTGCGGGGATAATCGCGCTGATAATAAGCGTGGTCTACTACCTGGTGACCGGGGAGATACCTAAGTCGTTTAAGATAATGCCTATTTAGGACAAGGAGCGGGAAGTCGGAAGCCAGAAGCCGGAAGTCGGAAGAAGACATGATCCGACATCCGGCCTCCGACCTCGACAACATAACGAGAGAAAATGTCCCAACTACATATCTGGCGCAACATAAGACTCGAGCTTCCCAACGATTGGGAATTGCTGCGTTTCTCGAAAAAGGAGGAACGCGGCCGCCTGAGCTTCGCCGACCGTGAGCGCTTCCGCTTCGAGTTGACCTGGCGCAAGGTGCCCGGCGAGCCGGACTACGGCAAGATGATGTCCGACTACCTCACCAAGCTGCTCGCCGAGAAGAAGCTCTCCTGGGCGCGGCGGGCCGAGTCCGTCGGCTGGCATGGGATTAACGGCGGCGGCGACAACGGCAACAACACGCGCTTCGGGCGTTACTTCGCGGAAGAGGGGGTGCTGGTCGAGGCCGTCTTTCCCTGGCCGGAGACGCGTGAGAAGGCGCTGGAGAAGCAGGTCTTAAGGAGCATCCGCGCCGAGGGCGAATGGCAGGGGCGCCTGCGCCGCTGGCGGGCCTGCGGCATGGACCTGCTGGCCAGCGCCAAGCTGCCCCTGGCCGAGGGGAGGATAGAGGCGGCCGCGGCACGTCTCAGCTTCGGCATCGGGCGGCGCGGCCCGGGCGAGGAGTTCCGCCGCCTGGGGCTGGTGAAGTTCTGGCTCAAGCAAGGGCTGGGCGACTGGCTTAGGGGACAGGTCCCATTCGCACTGCGCAAGCCGGTGCAAGAGCAGCGCGAATTGGCCGGCCACCGCCAGGAACTGGTAAGCGGGCGCCTGGGCGGCTGGCTGAGCGGCGCCAGGCACTACAAGGCCGCTGCCTGGATATGCCCGAAGGATGGCAGGGTCTATTTTACGGCGCGGCAGGGGCGTAAGGCGGCGGCAGAGCCGAAGTTGGCGTGCTGTTCGGGCTTGGCACTTGAGTGAGTTCTAAGTTCCAAGTGATGTCAGAGCGCATATAACTTGGCACATCGAACTGAGAAGATGGAACTAGCGAAAAATGGCGAAGAAGAATAAGAAAAGGATCGCTCCGATGGGCCCCTGGTGGCCGGCGATGATGACGCGGCCGGTGCGCAACTCCGCCGCGGCAGTGGGGGAAGAGGACGACGCCAAGCTGGTGACGGTGCGCCAGGAGCGGCCGCGCTGGCTGGTGCCGCCCCTTTCCTGGGTGATCCGTCCGCGCTTGAGGAAGACGGTGCGCCTGGAGGGGCTGAGCCTCAAGATCTGGCAGCGCTGTGACGGCAGGCGGCGAGTGATCGAGCTGGCCGACGAGCTGGCTGCCGAACACGGCTTGACCTTCCACGAGGCGAGGGTGGCGGTGAGCGATTATCTTCAACGCTTGGTGAAGCGGGGGTTGGTGGCTCTAGCGGCTGACTAAGGAAGTCGGAAAGGGACGTGATCCGACCTCCGACCTCC
>CBDVCL010000182.1:0-5356 GCA_965372475.1 uncultured bacterium
TCCTTATTCCCAGGGGAGCATCCGCTGGGTGCTCCCCTACATGCTCGCGTCGTTTCCTTATTCCCAGGGGAGCATCCGCTGGGTGCTCCCCTACATGCTCGCGTCGTTTACTTATTCCCAGGGGAGCATCCGCTGGGTGCTCCCCTACATTCTAAGAATCACAAATGAACCTGGATCAGCTATACGAGGTATTCCCCGACCAGGCCGCCTGCCTGCGGCACATCGAGACGGTGCGCTGGCTGGGCAAGCCTCTCTGCCCTCGCTGTGGCGGCGCGCGCGTAAGCCCACTGCCGAGGCAGAACCGTCACCACTGCAACAACTGCAACGTCTCCTTCAGCGCGATCGCCGCCACGCTTTTCCACCACACGCATTCTGACCTGCAGAAGTGGTTCCTGGCAATACACCTGACGCTCCACGCAAGACGCCCCATCAGCGTGCGCCGCATGTCACGCACGATCCAGCTTAACAAGAACACAACTTGGCATATGATGAAGCGTATCAAAGCGGGCCTAGCACGCGAACGGAAGTTCCTGGAACGATTGGTAGACTTGGGTGTGTGAACTGAAGATATTGCGGATTGCGAATTGCGGACTTAGCCTCGACAGTATCTCCGGATTCTCGCCATTATTCAAATCCGAAATCCGCAATCACTCCTCGGGGGATCTAAACTCCCTCGCCCGGTCCAGTTCCCGGATCTTGAGCGCCAGGACCCAGATAAGGCAGATGGACACCACCAGCAGCAAGCCGATGCCATAGAGGCGGCGCACCGCTGTCCCGGCTCTACCCTCCTCTACGGCGAGTTTCGCGGCCTCTTCCTCTTCCTTGGGGGTGAGCGTAGGCGCAGGGGTAGCGGCTACGATCACGGCTTGCTCCCCGGCCGGCTCGTCGCCCCATTTTATCCAGCCGCATCCACCGATCATGCCCAGCAGCAAGACCAACGGCAGTATATAGCGAAAACTCCTGTTCATCTTCTTATCCACAGATTTCACAGATTCCTCAGATTATCTTCTCGTGACGCGCGACAACTCCTAATGTCCCGAATACGCGAATACCGTCATTATAATGATAAAGGCTATCGCCGCCCAGCCGAGGTAACCCACCCAGCGGCTCTCCTCGCCGCGCGCCGACTTGCGGTCAATGAACGGTATGAAGACGAAGAGGACGACACCGAAAAGCAATATCAGCACCCCCACCAACCTGCCCTCCATAAAGAGCATCTTCGCCGGCAATATCTTCAAGAGCTGGAAGGCGAACATGAAATACCACTCCGGCTCGATCCCCTCGGGCGCCACCGCCATCACGTCCGCTTTCTCGCCCAGGTGCTTGGGGAAGAATATCGCGGCACAGACGAGCAAGAAGAGGATCACCAACCAGACAATTGCGTCCCTGTAGAGGAAGTCGGGGAAGAACGGTATCTCGCGATAGTTCTTCTTCTTCTCGATGCTGATGGGCACCGAGGCCCCCTGCAACTGCACGAAGAGCAGGTGCAGGCCGATGAGCAGTGCGGTGGCGATGGGCAGGGCACAGATGTGCAGGCCGTACATGCGCGGCAAGGTTGCCTCGGTGACCATCTCGCCGCCGCGCATGAACATGCTCAACTGCTTGCCGATGATCGGCACCTGCCCGGCGATCTCACTGCCCACCTTGGTGGCGAAAAGCGAGACCATGTCCCAGCAAAGGCTATAACCGGTGAAGCCGAAGGCGAGCACAAGCATCATCAGGGCGAAGCCCGTCAGCCAGGTGAACTCGCGCGGCTTGCGATAGGCCTTGAGGAAGAGAGTGCTGAAGAGATGCACCATCGCCAGGAAGATCATCGCCCAGCTGGCATAGGCGTGGATGCCGCGTATCAGCCAGCCGTAAGGCACAAACTCCATTATGAAGAGGAGGCTCTCGTGCGCGTGCTCGGCATCAGGCTGGTAGTAGAGCAACAGCATTATCCCCGTGACCACCTGCAAAGCGAAGAGGAAGAGCAGTATGCCTCCCGGGAAGTACCAGATGGTATGCTTGTGGATAGGGATGGTCTTCTTCTCCAACACAGGTCCCAGGGCGGAGATATGGAAACGCTCCTCGAGCCAGTCGTAGACCTTGTTGAGCCAGCCTATGGTTTTGACTTCCTTTATTGCCATTGGTTCGTCGCTCGTCTATCGTCGATCGTCGATCGTGAAGGCATCACATAATTAACGATCGTCCGATAGTCGATAGCCCGATAGCCGAGGCTATGTTCCTTCCGCCTCTGCTGCCTCCTCTTCTTTCTTCTTCTCGTACCATTCAGGTTTCATTACCAATAGGCCGCCGTCCTCTTGCCATTCCAGCACGTACTTAGGCAAGGGCCGTGGCGGCGGGCCGCCGGTGACGTTGCCGTCTATATCGAAATAGCCCTTGTGGCAGGCGCAGTAGATGTTCTTATCCACCCCGTTATACTGCACGGTGCATTCGAAATGGGTGCAGGTAGCGTTGAAAGCCCTGTAGTCTCCCTTCACCGTCCTGAAGATAAGGCCGGGACGGTTGCCGTAGCGGAATATCGCCCCCTCGTTCGCCTTGAGCTGGGGCACTTCCTCGGGCGTGAGCAGTACCTCGTCCGGCTCGGGACCGATCACACCGGGGAAACAGAAACGTATCACGGGAGTGAGCACGGCGCCGAAAAAGGCCAGGATGCTCCCGCCGAACAGTGAGTTTAGGAATTTACGCCTTGATAATAGTGATTCGAATATCTTCATGACTTAACACCTCATTATGCCGTCGCCCGTTGCTCGTCTCTCGTTGCTCGTTGCTAGTGCTTCCTAACGCACCAGCGACCAGCGACTAGCGACAAGCAACAACGATTACTTCCCCCTACCAACCATCTTCCTCAACTTATGCTTCACCAATTCCCGCCGCAATCCCACGATGGCGTAGGTCTGGCCCACGTCCTTGGGGCAGAACTCCACGCAACGATATACCGTGTCGCATCCCCAAACCCCCTTTTCGTCATTCACCATGTCAAGGATCTTGCCGGAACGATGATCGCGGCTGTCGAGTAGGAAACGGTAGAGCTTAGTCAGCGCGGACGGGCCAAGATAGTCCTTGGTCTGGTCCCGATTGAGAACCGGGCAAGCCCCGTAGCAAGTGGCACAGAGCATACAGTTGACGTAAGAGTCCATGCGCTTTCTCTCTTTGACGCTCACCAGCCATTCCTTCTCCGGCGGTTTCTTCCCAAGCGCCTCGTGCAAGTAAGGCTGTATCTTCTCGTATGCCCGCCAGAAGGGCCCCATATCCACGACCAGGTCCTTGATGATATCCAGGTGAGGCAGCGGCTCGATGACGATCTTCGGACCAAGGTTGACGAGGTGACTGCGACAGGCCAGGTTCAGATACCCGTTCATCGACATCGCGCAGGAGCCGCAGATGGCGCCGCGACAAGAGTAGCGGAAAGAAAGCGTGCCATCGAGATAGTCCTGTATATATAGAAGCGCGTCGAGCACCGTCATCCCCGCAGGAGTCTTGTCCTCAATCTCGTAGGCCTGGAAGCGCGGCCCCTTACCCTTGTCTTCTTTGGCGTCGTAACGGAGGATTTGGATCTCGTAGAGGGGATGCTTTGGTTTTTCTTTCTTCTCAATGCTCATCACTAATACGTCCTCGCCTTCGGCTCGTATTCCGATATATCCACCTTCTTGTAGCTCAACTTGGGCACTTTCTTGCCATAGCAGGCAATAGTGTGTTTTAGCCACTTTTTATCGTTCCGCTCCGTGAAATCACGGCGGAAATGACTGCCGCGTGATTCCGTACGGTTGAGGGCGCCACTGCTTATGATCAAGGCCAAGTCGACCATACCCGGCAGCTCTATCAGGCCGGCTAACTGCTGGTTAAAGCCGTATCCCGCCTGGGAGAGGCAGGCCTTGTCGGCGCGAAGGCGCAGGTCCTTGAGCTCATCGAAAGCTTCCTCCAGGCCCTTCTTATCGCGGAAGACGCCAACCTTGTTGATCATTATCTCCTTCACCCGTTCCCGTATATCAGCGGCCAGCTCTCCCTCCTGCCGCGCCGCTAACTCCTTTATCCTCGACTGCCACTTCTTTACCTCGTCCTTGGCCAGCCTGGCGTCAGGAGCGGACACGCCCGGCAACCAGCCATTCACCGCATTGCCGGTGAGCTTGCCGAAGACGATGGTGTCGAGGAGCGAATTGCCGCCAAGTCGGTTGGAACCGTGCACGCTGACGCAGGCGCATTCCCCCGCGGCATAGAAACCCTTCACCTCGGTAGCGCCCTTGACGTCGCAATCAATACCGCCCATCGAGTAGTGCTGGCCCGGCTGGATCCTGATCGGCTCCTGCACGGGATCCATGTTGGCGAAATCGATGCATATCTGACGAATACCGGGCAGGCGCTCGAGGATCCTTTCCTTGCCGAGGTGGGTGAGGTCAAGGTGCATGTAGCCGCCCGGAAAGCCGTTGCCCTTCTCTATCTCAGTGTTGATGGAACGGGAGGTAATATCGCGCGGCGCCAGCTCCATCGCCTTGGGCGCGTAATCAACCATGAAACGCTTGCCGTGCTTATTCTTGAGATAACCACCCTCGCCGCGCGCACCTTCGGTGATGAGGATATTACTGCCGAAAAGAGAGGTGGGGTGGAACTGCACGAATTCAAGGTCCTTTATCGGCACGCCCGCCTGGTAGGCGATAGAGTTGCCGCTGCCCGTGTTGATGATGGCGTTGGTGGAACGCCCGTAGACCCTGCCGTAACCGCCCGTAGCGAAGATGACCGCGCGCGCCGAGAAGGAGGCCAGCTCACCCGTGAGCTGGTTCATCGCCACCAGTCCATGGCAACGCTTGTTCTTCACCACGAGCGAGAGCACCAACCACTCATCGTAGCGCTTGATCTCCCGTTTCACGCACTGCTCATAGAGGGTGTGCAGAAGCACGTGGCCCGTAACGTCAGCCGCGTAACAGGTGCGCGGGAAGGCGGCGCCACCGAAGGGCCGCTGGCATATCTTGCCATCATCGTAACGGCTGAAGGGGGTACCCCAGTGCTCCATCTCGTAGATGATAACGGGGGCCTCGGCACACATCGCGCGCACCGTTTTCTGGTCGGCGAGGTAGTCACTGCCCTTGACGGTGTCAAAGGTATGCTTGTCGACGCTGTCATCCAGCCCCTCGGGGGCGTTGCCGAGCGAAGCGTTGATGCCGCCCTGGGCGGCGAGGGAGTGCGAACGAATAGGATGCACGCGCGAGATTATCGCGGTATCGTATTTCTCGTTCGTGGCGACCGCGGCACGCAAGCCCGCGAGGCCACCGCCGACTACGAGGACGTCATGTTTGAAGTGTAGTGCCATGTTGGTATTGGGTATTGGGTATTGAGTATTGGGTGATGTCACTCATTACTC
>CBDVCL010000183.1:0-5353 GCA_965372475.1 uncultured bacterium
ATAAGAACCTCAGGCTGTTGCCTGAGAACCGTGTTCCTGTCGGAATAGGGTCATACAGTTGTAGGGTTGTAGGGTCTCTCCGCGTGCCATACCACCATATGACCTTAGAACCATACAACCCAGTCTATCCTCGCAGCAATGTCCAAGGCCAAGAAGACAGAACTCAACGTGCCGCCCGGCACGAAGGAACGGCTCGATGCCTTTCTCTTTCGCGCTGCGCGCCTGCCTTCGCGCAGCGCGGCGCGCAAGATGATCCTGGAAGGTAGGGGGAAGGTAGATGGCAAGGCCAGGCGTCCGAGTTTTACACTGAAGGGTGGGGAACACCTCGTGCTTGAACTGCCGCCGCGGCAGGCGGGGCACTTGCTGGCCCAGGATATCCCTCTCAGCGTGTCTTACAGGGACGCTGATATCATGGTGGTGAATAAGCCGGCCGGTATGGTTGTGCACCCCGGTGCGGGGCATTCGCGTGATACCCTGGCCAATGCCCTGGCTGGCGAGTTCGGCAAGAAGGTGGTTGGCGACCGGCCCGGCATCGTCCACCGCTTGGACAAGGATACCTCCGGTTTGATGGTGGTGGCCCTCAGGGGCGAAGCGGAGGCGGTGCTGGGGGCGGAGATAAAGGCCCGCCGGGTCAGCCGCCGCTACCTGGCGCTGGTACATGGACGGCTCACGGGGTCTGGCCTGATCGATGCGCCGCAGGGGCGAGATCCGCGCCACAGGCAGCGTTTCGCTGTTCGCGTCGCCGGTGGCCGGCCTGCCCAGACGCGGTTCAAGGTGGTGCGCCGTTGCGGCGAGGCGTCCCTTGTGGAGTGCGAACTCGTTACAGGTCGCACCCACCAGATCAGGGTTCACATGAGCTATATAGGCCACCCCCTCCTGGGGGACAAAGTCTATGGGCGCAGGGACGGTTTCCCGCGCCAGATGTTGCACGCCTATCGCCTGGCATTCTCTCATCCCCAGGACGGCCGGGAACTGAGTTTCTCCTCGCCGTTGCCAAAGGACTTCAGGGAGGTCTTGCGGCAGCTAGGGGTGAGTGTGGCGGAGATTCGACGGATCGAATTGTGAATTCTGAATTATGAATGGTGAGTTGCTTCTCTCGCATGACTAATTCATAATTCACCATTCAGCGTTCACCATTCTAACTCCTTGACACCATAGTGCCCTTATGCTAGAAATAGGCTGCAAATGAAGAATCACCAGCTGTTTTACATGCTTATCCCGGCGCTTTGTTTCCTCCAAGCCTGTGGCGGTCCACGCACGATGGTGAAGGACGAAAGCCAGGATGACGGCTACCGCGAGGTGACGCGAGCTGAATACCAGGCGGCCCTGCGGCAGATCGAAGCCGGTGGCGGCCGTGAGTCGGCCCGCGCCGCCGAGACGGCCGGCCATTACCTTTACAACCGGCGCGACTTCAAGGCGGCCGGCGAGGCCTTCCTCAAGGTGATCGGGGGCAATCCCGGGGAGATGCTCGCCGGATCCGCGCAGTTTATGCTGGGCAAGTGCTTCTTCGAGATGGAAGACTATGCCGCCGCCCTCTCTGCTTTCAACAAGGTGGTGGGGGGATACAGGAACCGGGAACTCTTGAATAAGGCGCGGAAGTTCATCGAGCTGATCATAGAGGTCAAGCTGTCCCTGGAGGATTTGAAACTCATCGAGGAGAACTACCGCGGCAAGGCCTTCTATCCCCGGGTCCTTTTTCAACTGGGAAAGAGCCAATACCACCTTGGCGATTGCGAGCAGGCCCTGCGTTACCTGGGCGAGTTTCTCACCCTTTATCCGACCAACTCTCGCTTCGAGGAAGTGAAATGGATGCTGGAGGAATGCCGCGGCGTGTTGAGATCGTCCGGCCGCAAGATCGGTTGCCTGCTTCCCTTGAGCGGCTCCTTGAGCTCCTCGGGTGAGATGATGCGCCACGGTGTGGAACTGGCGGTCGAGGAGTATAACCGGAAGAGAAGGCCGAAAAGCAGGATCATTCTGCTGGTGGAGGATACGGCGGGCGACCACTTGCGGGCGTTGAACGCGGCGCGCCGCCTGATCAGGGAGGAGAAGGTGTCGGTGCTTATCGGCCCGGCGTCCTCGGAGTGCCTGAGCACGGTGGCCACGATGGTGAATGAGGACAAGGTCCCCCTGGTGACTCCCAGCGCCGGGCGCCTGGGGCTGAGTTCCTTGAGCAAGTACATCTTCCGCAATCACCTGATCATCAGTGAGGAAGGGCGCTTGCTTGCCCGCTACGCCGTGGAGGAAATGGGGCTGAAACGGTTTGCCATCGTGGCCCCGGATAACTACTACGGCAAGAGCATCAGTGAGGCCTTTCGCGCGGAAGTCGTGCGGGGGGGAGGGGAGGTCGTACTGGAGGAACATTACCCGTCGGGGGCCAAGCAGTTCAAGCAGCAGATGACCGCGTTGGGCGGCATCGATCCGGGGAGCATAAAGCAGTGGCGGCGTTTCTCCGAAGAAGAGTTCGACCGTGCGGTCTACAACCTGAAGATGAAGCTCCTGAGCGCGCCCATCGAGGAGGGCCTGACCTTGGCTGTCAACGCCTTTGAGATACACGGACGGCGCGCGGAGGAAATGAACTATGGCCGGACGATGGCGCGCCGCTTGATAGCTGAGTTGAAGCGGGAGAAGAAGCTCAAGGTGCTGGGCCTCTCCCAGGTGGAGCAGGCTCGGCAGGCGGCGAATATCCAGGTGCGCGTGATCGATGACCTGGCGATGATCTCGGATATCCTCGAGCTGGGGGGATCACTTTCCGCGGACCTGGTCGCGGTGGGCGAAATATATGCGGAGGGGTGGGAAGAAGAAGAGAAAGAGGGAGAGAGAGAGGAAGAGCCGGCTGGCGAGGAGGAAGCGTTAGCGGAAACGGCCGGGGCGGAAGGCCTGGCCGCGACCGCGGCGTCCGTGCCTGAGAAGCCTTACGAAGAGACGCAATTCGAAGTGAACATGCAGGTGGTCGATGTCAAGCACGGAGAGATAATTCTCACGGTGAACGAGAGTTTCACGCTGCGCGAGGTCAATGCCGCGAGCAGAGAGATGGCGGATGCCGTTTTCATCCCGGCATACGCGGCAGAGGTGATCCTGCTGGCGCCGATGCTCAAACACTACAACCTGGACATGCAAGTGCTGGGCAACGGCCAGTGGGGCAGCCCTGAAGTGCGACAACTGTCACCGCAGGCCCTGGAGGGAGTGATCTTTTTGCAGGGGTTCTTCGCCACAAGCGAGGATCCGATCGTTCGCTCCTTCGTCGAAGTGTTCGAGGAGAAATACGGGGTGAAGCCGGACCAGTATGCCGCCCAGGCCTATGATGCGGGGCGGCTCGTGGTCAAGGCACTCAAGGGGTCCGGCGGCTCGCGCGCGAAGATGACTCAACTCCTGTCCCGCACCAGGGACTTCCACGGTGTCAGCGGCACTATAGTCAGCTTCAATGAGAACGGTGATGCGGAGAAGAAACTCCCCATCCTGGAGATACGCCGGCGGCGCATTGTGGAAAGGACGTCGGTGGAGGATTAAGCCGAATCGGCGAAACGGGGAATCGGCGAAACGGCGAACCAGCGAGCGACTAGCAACGAGCAACGAGCGACAACCTTTATGGTTAAGAAAATACGTGGCGGCCACTTGTCGAACTAGCGACAGGCGACCCCTCGATAAACTCGGGGCAAATGGATTTGCCCTGAGCGGAGTCGAAGGGCTAGCAACGAGCGACAACTTTTATGGTTCAGAAAATACGAGGCATGCAGGACAACTACTTCGAGGACGCCGAGAAGCGGCAGGCGTTGATGGCGGAAGCGCGCGTTCTCTTGGCGCTTTACGGCTATCGCCAGATCGAGACGCCGATCATCGAATTCACCGAGCTCTTCCGCAGGAGCACGGGTGAGTATACGGATATCGTCTCCAAGGAGATGTATAGCTTCCCGGACAGCAAAGGGCGAAGCCAGTCCCTGCGCCCGGAAGGTACACCCACCGTCGTCAGGGCGATGATAGAGGATTCCCTGCACAGCAAGTACGGCCTGCCCTTGAAGTTCTACTATATCGGGCCGATGTTCCGGCACGAACGCCCTCAGAAGGGGCGCTACCGCCAGCACACGCAGATAGGAGCTGAGCTCTTCGGCGCCGCGGGGGTAGAGGCGGACTTAGAAGTGATGTCGTTGTCCTTCAGGCTGCTGGAGGAGCTGGGGCTGGATGGCGTGGAACTGCTTTTCAACAGCCTGGGATGCTCTGCGCCGGAGTGCCGCCCGCGCTTCGTGAAGTCGCTGGTGGATTTCTTCAGTTCGAGAGAGAAAGACCTGTGCGATAATTGCCGCGCCAGGTTGCGAAAGAACCCGTTGCGCCTGCTGGACTGCAAGAACGAGAAATGCCGCCCGGTGATAAACGAGGCGCCCTCCATCAGGGGCTGCCTGTGCGGCGATTGCGGCGAAAGGTGGTCGGGGATCGAGCGGGGCCTGAAGGAAATAGGCGTCAATGCCCGCGCGGACGACAAGCTCGTGCGCGGCCTTGATTACTACACCGGTGTTGTGTGGGAACTGCAGAGCGGCGCTGCCGATGCAGAGCTGGCCCAATCGGCCCTGGGCGGGGGCGGCAGATACGACAATCTGGTGGCGGAGTTGGGTGGCCCGGATATCCCGGCGCTGGGATTCTCTTGCGGCGTAGAGCGGATAAGCATGAGCCTGCTGGAGGGACAGCCCTTGGCGTCTTCAAAAGGGATATGCGCCTACATCATAGCCATGGGAGGAGGAGAGACGAATGATTCCCTGGCCTATGACGTGAGCAAGCTGGTCGATAAGCTGAGAGGGGATGGCGTAAAGGTGATATGGGAGTTTTCCAAGTCGGCCCTGAAGAAGCAACTGCACAAAGCGAATGAATTGAAGGCGACCCACGCTATCATCATCGGCCCGGAGGAGCATGGCCAGAAGGTGGTCCAGGTCAAGGACCTCGCGGCGAGGAAGCAGAGGACGGTAGCGTGGAAGGCGCTGGGGGCGGATTCTTTCAGGTAAGGATGGCAAGTCGGGCACTAGGGTCTTAGGGTTTTTGGGTTTGCAGATGATACAACAGAGCCCCCATACCCCAATACCCCAAGTAGGCGAAAGGAACACAATGTCACGCGAAACGAAATATGACCAACTAGGCGACTGGAGAAGAAGCATATACTGCAGTGAGGTGCGGCCGGGCCAGGTGGAGAAAGAGCTCGTACTCATGGGCTGGGTGCACTCTGTGCGCGACCATGGCGGCCTGATATTCGTTGACCTCAGGGACAAGACGGGGCTGGTCCAGCTCGTGTTTGACCCCAGCCACGCCAAGGATTGCCACGCCCGGGCGGAACAGCTGCACCCGGAATATGTGCTGGCGGTGAAAGGAAAGG
>CBDVCL010000184.1:0-5330 GCA_965372475.1 uncultured bacterium
GCGCGCGACGAACGACCCCCGGCGCGCCCCGCGCGGTGTGCCGCGCCGCGTCACTGCGCGACGCCCATTTGCTTGCTCATATCCTCCTGTATCTTCACCAGGTTGCGGTAGGTGCCCTTGCGCTTGCGCACCAGCTCCTTGTGCGTGCCCGTCTCGGTGACGCGGCCATCCTTGAGCACGATCAGACGGTTGGCGTAGCGCAGGGTGGTAAGGCGGTGCGCGATGGCGATGGTGGTGCGCCCCCTGAGCAGGTCGCGCATGCCCTTTTGCACCTTCACCTCGGTCTCGGCGTCGAGGGACGAGGTCGGCTCATCGAGGATCAAGAGGCGTGGGTCGTGCAGCATGGCGCGGGCGATGGCGACACGCTGTTTCTCCCCCGTGGAGAGGCGGACGCCGTGCTCGCCTACCATGTAGTCGTATGCCTCGGGCTTCTTCATGATGTCCTCGTGCACCTGGGAGCGCCGCGCCACGGCGACGACATCATCAAAGGTAGCGTCGTCACGGCCATAGGCGATGTTCTCGGCGATGGTGCCGTCGAAAAGGACAGGCTCCTGCAATACCATGCCGATCTGCGAGCGCAGGTCGCGCAGGTTTATCTCGGTGATGTCGTGCCCGTCTATAAGCACGCGGCCACGGTCGGCGGTATAGAAACGGCAGATCAGGTTGATGATCGTCGACTTGCCCACACCCGTGCGTCCCACCAGGCCAACCATCTCGCCCGGTTTTATCTCCAGGTTGATGTCATGCAAGATGCCCTTTCCCGCCTCGTAGGAGAAGTGCACCTTCTCGAAGCGGATGTCGCCCTTCATCCTGGGCAGCTGTATCGTCTTCTTCTCCTGGCTGGCCTCGTCTTTGGCGTCTATCACCTCGAAGACGCGCTCCGCGCCCGTGAAGGCGCGGGTCATCCACTGGTTTACCTGGTTGAACCAGCGCATTGGCTCGTAGAGCGAGTGCAGGTAGCCGGAGAACATGATCAGGGAGCCAAGGGTCATCGTGCCCAGGATGACGCCCTTGCCGCCGAAGAACCACATGATGAACAGGCCGCTGGTCATGAGGAACTCGATCACTAAGCCATACGCCACCCAGCGGCGGTCGGTGAAGATGGTCTGGCGGGTGACGCTCATGTTGCCCCGGTCCAGTTTCTCGGTCTCCTTCTGCTCGCGGTTGAAGGCCTTGACCAGCTTGATGGCGTAGAAGGACTCGTGCAGGTCACCCGAGAACTTGGCCCACTTCTGCCACCATTTGTGGAAGAGGTGGCGCATGAAGGTCCAGAAGATGCCTCCCCCGGCCAGCAGAGCGGGGACCGGGATGAGGATTAGCAGCGTCAGCTTCCAGTTCTCGCCGAGAAGGATAAACAGGATGAGCACCAGCTTGAGGGCGTTGATGAGGAAGAAGGGCAGGCCCTCCACCAGGAACTCGTGCAGGGTGCTGGCGTCGTTGGTGACGCGCGAGGTGATAGAGCCGATGTGGCGGCGGTTGAAATATCCCATTGGCAGGCGGGCCACGCGCGAGAAGACGTCGCGCCGGATGTCGGCTATCAGGTAGGCGCCCATGTTGACGGTGATGAAGGAGTGGATGCCCCGGGCCAGGAAGCTGAGCAGGTGGAATCCGATCATGCACAACACTACCAACCCCAGCAGCTTCAGCCGGTCGCCGGCCGCCGCGCTCTCCAGCAGGGCGGAGAAGTCGGCCAGGTATCCCTCCAGCTTGTTGGGCGGGCTTATCATCACGCGGTCTATGAGCAGCTTGTAGAACAGGGGGCCGACCACCTGGCTCAGGGTCTCGATGATGTACATCGCCCACAGCACCACCACCCCTTTCCAGTAGGGCTTGAGGTAGCCGGAGAGGCGGCGGATGACGCCGATGCGGCTGACGCAGGCGGCGCAGACGCCGTCCCGCTCGGGCAGGAGGCGGTTGCACTTGGGACAGCGGATGCGCTCCTCCTCCGCCACCTTGATATCCTTTTCCTTCTCGGCGAGGAGCTGGATCACTTTTGCCGCCTCGCCGAAGGGCTTGAGTAGATTGTTCGAAAACAACAGCGGCCGTCTGACGAAAGCGTTCCGCTTGCCGCGCAGGATGAGGCGCCCCGCGGAGAGTCCCGTCTCCACCTGGGCCTGCTTGATCGTCTTGAGGGGCAGGCGCTCCAGCCAGGGCTTGGCCCCGTGGTAGACGAAGAACACATCGTCTCGGGTGGCGAGCAGGTAGTCCGCGCCCGTGAAGCTGCCCTGGCGATTGATATCGGTGGCCAGGCTCACGATAAATTCATCGCTTCCCGCCTCCGCCTTGGCCAACTCCATCACGTAGGCGGGGAGCTCCTTCTTTACCAGGGATGTTTCTTTCTTTTCTGTCATTTCATTTGACGCTTGATGCTTCACTGTCTTTTCAAAGCAGAGCCCTCCATTGTATACCTGATTCTGCGGGTGTCAAGGGGGTAGAGCGGCATTTCTTTGCAGGCAGTGCTTGAGCGGAGTAGGGTTGGGGCGGCGTTCATGGTATAATATTATGAAGAGATGGCACGCAAGAAGGGAAAAAGACAGAAGACGACGCGGCGCGGCGCCAAGCGGCGCAAGCTATTGACGCTAGCGGCGGCGGTAGCCGTGGGGCTGGCCCTGGCCTGCCTTCTGGCCTGGGCCTTGTCGTCGATGGCGCGCCGGTACGACCCGGGAAAGGGACGGGGCGAGAACTTCATACTCATCATCAGCGACGCCCTGCGCAAGGACCGTCTTTCCTGCTACGGTTACGCGCGGATGAGCACGCCTGCCATCGATCTACTGGCCGCGGAGGGGGTGCTTTTCGAAAACGTCCTTGCCCCTTCCACCTGGACCAAGACGTCTGTTTCTTCCACGTTCACGGGCCTCTATCCCATCAAGCACCGCGTGATGAGGATAAAGGACGCCCTGCCGCGCGGTTACCTGACCATGGCCGAGATGTTCCGGCTGGCCGGCTATGATACCGCCGCGGCGATGGCCAATCCTTGGCTGAGCGAGGAGATGGGCTTCGCGCAGGGCTTCGTCCGCTACGATTACACCGAGGACCCCAGCCGCATGCCGGGGGAGGCAATCGTCGATAGGGCGATAGAGTGGCTGGAGAAGGAAGAGCTGGATAGTCCCTTCTTTCTACTGCTCTATTTCATGGACACTCATTTTCCCTACCAGCAGAGCCCGCGTGACCTGGCTGAGAGGCTGGGGCTGGCGGAGCAGGATATCGATTGGCTGACGATAGATAACCAGTACGATTCAGGCGTCGCTTACCTCGACGCCCAGTTGGGCCGGCTCTGGCCGGTGCTGAAGGAGAAAGGCCTGTGGCAGGACAGCCTGATCGTCTTCACCAGCGACCACGGGGAAGAGCTCTTCGAGCGCGGGCGCAACGACCACGGACACAGCCTCTACTCCGAGGTGGTGGACGTGCCGCTGATAGTCCACCAGCCTTCACGCTTGCCACGCGGGCGGCGCGTGGAGCGGCGCATAGAGGGGATGGACCTGCTGCCGACGGTGCTGGAGGCGCTGGGGCTGAGCCGGCCCCGCGGCCTGCACGCGCACTCGCGCTACCGGCTTCTCAGGTTTGGCGCGGACGACTCGCCTGAGGAGGTGTGCTTCAGCGAGGTGGGGCTGAACGACCGCATCTCGAACATAGACTTCATATCCGCCACCTAACTTGATTTCCGCATGATCCGCGACCGCCTCTCAGGCTCGGAGGAGGTGACAAACCTGCGCCTCGACCCGGGCGAGCGGGACAACTACATCGGCCACTACGCGGAGATGGACGAGTTTCTGCGGCGGCGCCTGAAGGAATACGAGCGAATGGGGGGATTCCTTCCCTTCCTGCGGCGCTCGCGCAAAGCTGAGCTGAGCGAGAAGCAGAGGGAAGGGCTGAAGTCGTTGGGGTATCTTCAGTGAAAATGGTAGACGGCAGACGGCATGCGGTAGAGGGGGATGTTCTGGCTTGCCCCACCTGCCACCTACCATCCAATACCTACTGCCGTTACACTTGACAGCGGCGGTATATTGCGATATTGTATATATGATGAAAGTAGTATGCGTGACAGTCTTGACACTCTTCCTCGCGGTGGGCGCGTTCGCGCAGAGCTCCTACGAGGAGGAGTTGAAGATGGCCCAGGACCTGCTGGAGGAGGGCAAGAAGTACTACGCGGCCGGGAACTACCTGACGGCGATCCAGTCCCTGAGGCAGGCCATTGACAATAATCCCGACCTTTGGGAAGCCTATTACCTGCTGGGCCGTTGCTACGAAAACCGCATGGAGAACCTGGACGCCGTCGATTCCTATGAAAACGCCCTGGAGATAAACCCGGAGATCCAAGGCCTGGAGGAGCATCTCAACAAGCTGCGCTTCGAGGAACAGACCGGCCAGACATACTACGGCACCGGCACCTCTGCGGCGCAGGCCCGCGATTACGTGGAGAAGGGCAAGGAGCTCTGGGACGCGGGGCGGGCAGAGGAGGCGGCGGCGCAGGTGGGCATTGCCCTGCGGTTGAACCCCGCCCTGCCGGAGGCGAATTTTGCGGCGGGGTATATCTATCAGCAGCAGGGCGCGCTGACCAACGCGGAGAAGTTTTACCAGGCGGCTATAAACATAAAGCCCGATTACAAGGAGGCTCTGAACAACCTGGGGCTGGTGCACATGGCGCAGGGGTATTACGTCAAGGCCCTCTACGATTTTTCGCGTGTGATCGAGCTGGAGTACACCTACATGGCCGCGTACTATAACCGCGCGGGGGCCTACGCCGCCCAGTATAACTACGAGACGGCGATAAAGGAAATGGTCAAGGTCATCGCCCAGGACGACCTGGACGTAGAGGCCCATAATAATCTCGCCCTCTACTACGAGCGTGACGGCGACATCACCGGCGCGATGAAGGAGTGGCGGCGGGTGCTGGAGCTGGTGGAGGACGCTGAGGCGAGGAAAAAAATGAAGGAGCGGCACGAGGGCAAGTCCGATTCCTGGCTCGACGCGGCCCTGGCCGGGGTGAAGGCGCAAGCCGAGGAACACCTGGGGAAGATGGCCGTCTACGAAGAGGAAGCGACGGCCCTGGCCCTGGCGCGGGCGAACAGGGTGAGGCGCTGGCGCGCCAGCCTGAGCGTCGGCTGGGCGCAGTCGGGCATGGCGGATTTTGACAGCGAGATCGTCAGGGTGGCCGAGGAGGAAGCGGAGCTGTTCATCGTTTATCTCGCCTCGTGGGGCGAGGAAGGCACCGTGACGACCGAGAGCAGCCCCTCAACGGGCGGCCTCGATTTCGGCGTCGACGTGGGCTACATGGTCACAAGCCGCGTCGGCGTCGGTATTCGGGAACGCATAACGATGCTGCGCGATAG
>CBDVCL010000185.1:0-5324 GCA_965372475.1 uncultured bacterium
GTACTAAACACCGGCTTGGGAAAAAGGTTCCGAAAAAAGCGGGGCCGCCGGACCAGTGGGAGGAACTTTATGGCACCCGCCTGGGCAGCCCCGCTTCCTACGATGCCGCTCCCATCAAGGCGATGAGCGGTAAAGAGTAGGCGGAACCGGGACACACGGTGGGGGCAGCCCCGCTTTCATTCCATCAATGTAGAAGCGGAGCCTCCACTTCCCGGCCCCGTCGCTTAGTTAAACACCTGAGGCGAAACAATGTTACGCTATTCCCGCAAAAGCCGTCCCTTCAACTTGGCACGCAGGGACACCACCCCCCTGTGCAGGAGGGACTTGACGGCGGGCAAGCGTATACCCAGGGACTGGCTTATCTCCTCATAGCTAAGGTCGCTATAGTAGCGCATCACCACGGCGAGACGCTGGCGCTCGGGAAGTAACGCCAACGCCGCCGCCATTTCCGCCGCCAGCTCCTTGCCGCCGCTTTCTGCCTCGGGATCCGGCCTGGTATCCGCCGGCTCGCGCGGCAAGAGCTTGCCGCCGCGCCTGAGGAATGGCAGTTCTTCCAGGGAAAGAAAGCGCGCTAATTTCTCCCGCCGCGAGTAGTTGAAGCAACGGTTGGCGATGATGCGGTAGAGATAGGTAGTGAACTTGGCACGCGGCTCGTAGCGGGGTGCGGCGCGGTAGAGGGCGATGAAGACGTCCTGTGCCAGGTCTTCGGCGTCGTCCCTCTTGCCGATGAAACGGTAGATGGTATTAAGCACGCGTTTCTTGTGCTTATTGACCAACTCCTCAAACGCCGCGTCATCGCCCCGCTTGAGGCGCAACATCAGGGCGAGATCCTCCTTGCTCGCCTCTGAGATCTCTTGCCGCTTTGAAGAGGAGAGATTAAGCATGATTCCCTTGCCTGCCGTAACGGCGTCCCCGCGCATGATCACCACCTCCCTCAACACTTGCCGCCTATCTCCTCGGCTCACCGTCTATGCCTATTACTACCACTTCAACTTTCAGCTTACTGCCGCTCTGCTTCACCGCTTGCTGAACTGCCTGGAGCAAGCCGCCGCAGCAGGGCACCTCCATCATCGCCACGCTGATGCTCTTCGGCTGGGCGGTCTCGATGATCACCTTGAGTTTCTCCAGGTACGTCTCGAGGTCGTCTAGTTTGGGGCAACCGATTAGCACCCGCTTGCCACGCAACAGTTTACTATGAAAATCAGCGTAGGCAAAGGGCACGCAATCCGCGGCGATCAAAAGGTCGGCGTTCTTAAGGTAAGGGGCACTGACCGGCACCAATGATATCTGTACGGGCCACTGGCGCAGGGCGGAAGGCGGCGAAACGGCTTCGCCGCCGTCGTTGGTCGTTGGTCGTTAGCTACGACAGGCGAATCGGTTCCCCAGCTGCGCAGGGACGCACCGGGGCAACCGCCGCCGCCGTGCGCGGCCGGCGCCCTCTGCTCCGCCTTCTCAAGCTTCGCCACGTGCTTCTTCGTCGCCGCCTCATCGTAGGCCTCGGCCTCGCGCTCTTCAAAAGAGATGGCGCCCCGCGGGCACTCGCCCAGGCAATCGCCCAGTGCGTCACAGTAGGATTCCTTGACCAGGCGTACCTTGCCGTCCACTATCTTGAGCGCTCCCTCGTGACAGGCGGGAACGCAAAGGCCGCAGCCGTCGCACTTGTCCTCGTCGATCTTGATTATCTTCCGTCTTGCCTTCACATTCTTCTTCGCCATGGTCAGCCCCCTTCTGCTTATACCATATTGTGGTATGACAATACCAATATAAGAGGGCCCTGTCAACCCTTTTCTTTCTTTTTTCTTGCCAACTACAAGCGGGGAATATCCCGTCACTTTCGCATTTTCGCCGCGAGCTCCCTGATCTCTATCAGGTCGCGCTGCATCTCGCTCCAGCCGTACCAGAATGCGTAGTCGGGATTAGCGTGGAAGGTGCCCTGGAAGGCGCGGTTGCGGTGCTTCATGAACATCACGAATAGTTTCACTTCTATGGTTGAAGACACATCGTGGAAGGCGAGCAGATCCGGGTAGTCGTAGGCAAAATGCGCGGGCTTAGCCAGCACACCATCCTTGTAAAGAGCAGCAATCACGCGTATCGCTTCAGCCATCACGGCGTCCGCCTTGCGGATCATCTGGTCGCCCTTCTCCAGTTCGCCGCGCGCGAAACTGGCAGAATGACACCCCTTACAGGTATTGAGCTTCTTGTCGCGCTCGCGCTGCCAGTCCTCCTGCGTGAGCCGCGCCAGGTCTATCTGCTTCACCAACTCAAGCCGCGCGGTCGCCTCCCCCTGTGGGTCCAAGACACCCAGCGCTTGAAGGATGGTCGCCCTATCCGCGGCCCAGTCCTTGTCCTCGGGCATCGGCAATCTTACGGCGAGGAAACCCCAGGCGGTCCTGACCTCGTGGTTTCCTTCCTGCATATGGCAGTCCTGGCAAGTTGGCGCCACGCTCGCCTCGGCTAACGCGCCATTTTGCTTGAGCAGGTATCGCACTCCGTGCTTTGATGATGAATACATCTCCCACTGCGGGTGGTCGAAGCCCATGTGACAGGTCTGGCAGGCCTGGGGCTGTTTCGCCTCTTGCACCGCGAAGCTATGCCTGGTGTGACAGGAATCACAGGCCGCCGTGCCATACCTCTGCCCGTCCTGCTTGAGTTGCTTGATATCATCCGCGCTCTTTTCCCCGACCTTGTGGCAGCCGCCGCAACCCTTCATGCCGTCCATCATCAGCTGTGGCTGCATATGAAAGGTTGGCATCGCCTTCATTGACGTCCAGGCGACGGCGTGTTTGCCCTTCCTGAACTGGATAACTCTATCCTCGTGACAATCGGCGCAGGTATCGGGCGTGGGGATCAAGGCCTTGTCTACGGTCGCTTTTGAAGTGTGCTCTTCACCGTGGCAAGTGTCACAGCCAAGCTCGTTCTCAGCGTGCTTGCTCAGTTTCCAGTCCGCTACCAAGCCCGGCGTGATCTTGCCGTGGCAGGCGAGGCACTTTTTGTAGGAGCCCAGAGCTTCTGCTCCCGCCGACCCCAGCAACAGCAACAAGCCCACGCATATCATTCTTCTCATTTCGCCCCTCCCGCTTTTGACATTTCGTTCTTCTTGATGTAGTCCTCTATCGCCGCTTTCATCGCCTGCTCCGCCATCACCGAGCAGTGCACCTTCGCTCGCGGCAATCCGTCCAGCGCCTTGACCACGGCCCGGTTGGATATCTCCAGGGCTTTCTTCACCGTCTTGCCCTTCATCATCTCGGTGAGCATCGAGCTGCTCGCTATCGCCGCGCCACAGCCAAGCGTCTTGAACCTGACGTCGCTAATCTTGCCGCCCTTGACCTTGATGTATAGCTCCATCGTGTCGCCGCACTTCGGGCTGCCGACCCTGCCCACACCGTCCGGATCTTTCATTTCGCCTACGTTACGTGGGTTTCTGAAGTGTTCTAGTACTTTGGCAGAATAATCCATTTCTATCGCTCCTTACTTTTCAGTCGCGTGTCCCGCGTCCCGCGTCACAGGTCGTCTGCCGAGGCTATGACAAGCGACTCGCGACGCGCGACCCGAGACCAGCTTCCCCCCTCACTTCTCTTTGATACTCCTATAGAGCGGACTCATCTCCCGTAGTTTCTTCACCGCCTCTTCAACGGCGCCGATGGCGTAGTTGAGGTCCTGGCGCTTCGTACCTCTGCCGAGGCTCAAGCGCAACGAACCGTGCGCGTCCTCTTTAGGGATTCCCAGCGCCAGCAATACGTGCGAAGCATCCAGCGACTCCGCGGTGCAAGCCGAACCCGTCGAGGCAGCTACGCCGCGGAAAGATAACTCCAGCAGAAGCGACTCACCCTCAATGAAATCAACTATTACATTTACGTTATTCGGCAGCCGTTTCTCTGCGTGCCCGTTCAGCCGCACACCATCAATACGGCGCGCCAACTCACCGATAAGATAATCCCTTTCGATCGTCAAGCGCTCCCCTTCTTCCTGGAGTTCGCCGACGGCCAGCTCCAGCGCCGTTGCCAGGCCGACAATGCCGGGCACGTTGTGCGTGCCCGCCCTTAGGCCTCGCTCCTGGCCGCCGCCCGTGAGCCAGGGCTTGATACGCAGCCCTTTTCTCTTCACGAGCACGCCAACGCCTTTCGGCCCATAGAACTTGTGCGCCGAGAGGGCCAGCATGTCCACAGGGCTGTGCTTCAAGTTTATCGGCAGATGCCCCACCGTCTGCACGGCGTCGGTATGGAAAGGGATCTCCCTCAGCCGCGCCATGGCGCCAATCTCGTCAATGGCTTGTATAGTACCCACCTCGTTGTTGGCGTGCATCACCGTGACGAGGATCGTGTCTTTCTTGACAGCTTTCTTCACCGCGCCCGGGTCAAGCAAGCCGTGCGAATCCACTGGCAGGTAGTCCACCTTGAAACCCAGCTCTTCCAGGAACTCGCAACTTTCCAGCACGGCGTGGTGCTCTATCGCCGAGGTGATGATGTGGCCCACCCCCTTCTCCAGGGCGAGGCCCTTGATCGCCATGTTGTCCGCCTCGCTGCCGCCGCCGGTGAAGAGCACCTCCTCGTGCTCACAGCCGAGGAGTTGCGCCACCTTCTCGCGAGAGCTCTCCACCGCCTTGCGCGCCTCGTGTCCGGGCACGTGGATGCTGGAGGGGTTGCCGTACAACTCGCAGAAATAGGGACGCATCGCCTCCAGCACCTCGGGCCGCATCGGTGTTGTCGCGGCATGATCCAGGTATACCTGTTTTTCTTTCTTCTTAACCACCGTTCGTCTTCCTTACACCTTTACCGTTCCCGTCCAACCGTTTCTGCCTGGCGGCCAGTTCCGCCAGCGTTATCTCGTCCAGGTAGTCGAACATCTTCCCGCCCAAGCCGTCCCAGACATCGCGCACCACGCACTTGCCTGTGCGGCGGCAGGACGACTCGTTCAGCACGCAATTAGTCAGCGCCAGCGACCCTTCCACCGTCTGCAGGATCTGGCTGAGGCGTATCTCCGACGCATCGCGCGCCAGCATGAAGCCCCCCTTCTTGCCGCGCATGCTTTGCACCAGGCCCGCCGTCACCAGCGAGGTCATGATATTCTCAAGGTAGCTCCCCGGCACCCCCTGGCGCCGCGCCACGTTCTTGAGGAGCACGGGTTGCCCGTCCGAGTTCATCGCCAAGTCTATCATTGCCTTGGTACCGTAGCGAGCGCGCGTTGACAGCTTCATCTCCGCATCCCTTTCATCATAATTATCATTGGAATAGTGATGTTACTCCGCCACAAAGCACCTGTCAATCTAAAAGCGTCACATTGCGGGCGCAGCCCTGAACTCAAGGGATTTCGCGCGCACACTGTTC
>CBDVCL010000186.1:0-5310 GCA_965372475.1 uncultured bacterium
ACCCGCCCTTTCTCCTTTTTCCTTTTTCCTTCGTCCTTCCCATTCTCTTCCTCATACACAGTTCCCTTGCAAAACAGCATTACCATTGTTAGCATCTTCACGCATTCACAAGAAGAACGGAGAACCGATGCCGAAAAGCGGCGAGATCATATCCCTGCTCGGCCTGCGCGGCGCGGCAGGCGTGACGACTACAGCGATAAACCTAGCGGCCATCCTCGGTGCTAAAGGCAAGAAAACAGCGCTCGTCGATTTCCACCGGCCTTGCCGCCGCGACGCCTCTATCCTGCTGAATATCAGCGCGGAAAGGTCGCTCGACGACCTGGCAAGTCTTCGCCACAAGACTTCTCCCGCCCTGCTCAAGGGTTACGCGACGAGCGCGGACGGTTTTGACTTCTTGCCCCTTTCCTGTACCGATCGCCCGGCCGCGCCGGCCCAGCCCGGCGACGTCGACGTAGCGCTAAGGACCCTTACCTCCGTCTACGATTACATCCTCCTGGACACCGGCCCGGAACTCGGCGAATTAACGGTGCAGGCTCTCGACTCATCCTCTCTCACCATCCTCGTCCTGCGCAACGATTTTCTCTCCCGCGGCCGCCTCGCCGATTTCCAACGGGGCCTGGAGGAGCTCAAGTTTCCGCTCTCCCTCGTCCACAACGTGATCCAGGACGACCCCGAAGCGAGAAAACTCCCCGGCTCCTGGCAAGGCCTTGACAAAAAGGAGGCGCTCGCCACCCTGCCCTGGGACGATAAGGCATGGGCCGAATCCGCGGGAAAAGCCCGTCCCTTGTCCCTTCTCTTCCCCCGTTCCTCTTACGCCCGGCGCGCCGGCGAGTTGGCTGACAGGCTGATCGCCATGCCCGCGGCGACCAGCCCGACGCAGCCGCGACACAAGAAGGCCGTCAGCCCCTCAGGCAGCCGAAAAGAAGACGGACCTGACCAAGTCGAGGACGAGCTGAAAGCGCGCCTGCACAAACGCCTGCTCTCGGAGATCGACGCGGGGCGGCTGGAGTTGGACCTGAGCGGCGACAAGGCCAAGTCCGCCCGCTTGCGCGCCGACGTCAAGCGTACGGTGGAAAAGCTTATCGCCGAGGAAGGAGACGGGCAAGTCGACAGGAGCGCGCGCGGCCGCTTGATCGATGAGATCATCAACGAAACGCTGGGCCTGGGACCCCTGGAAGAACTCCTGCGCGACGCGACGATAACCGAGATCATGGCCAACGGCCCCGCGCGCATCTACGTTGAGCGCAACGGCAAGATCGAACTCACAGGCCGCCGCTTCGTCAACGAAAACCAGTTGCGCACGGCGATCGAGCGGATCGTCGCCCCCCTGGGCCGGCGCATCGACGAGTCCTCCCCCTATGTCGATGCACGCCTGCCTGACGGCAGCCGAGTCAACGCCATCATCCCGCCGCTTTCGCTCAGCGGACCGGTCGTTACCATCCGCAAGTTCTCCGTTGAACGCCTGACAATAAAAGACCTGATCCGCCTGGGTACACTCTCCCCGGAAATGGCCGATTTCCTGCGAGCTTGCGTCGAGGCAAGAATAAACATACTCATCTCCGGCGGCACCGGCTCCGGTAAGACCACTTTTCTCAACGTCGTTTCCGCCTTCATCCCGCCAGATGAACGCATCATCACCATCGAGGACTCGGCCGAGCTCAACCTGCCGCAACAGCACGTGATCACGCTTGAGTCCCGCCCCCCCAACATAGAGGGCACGGGCCAGGTGACCATCCGCGACCTGGTACGCAACTCGCTCCGTATGCGGCCCGACCGCATCGTCATCGGCGAGTGCCGCGGCGGCGAGGCCCTGGACATGCTCCAGGCGATGAACACGGGCCACGACGGCTCCCTCACCACCGGCCACGCCAACTCGGCGCGCGACATGCTGCTGCGCCTGGAAACGATGGTGCTGATGAGCGGCATCGACCTGCCCTCGCGCGCCATCCGCGAGCAGATATCTTCGGCGATCAACCTGCTGGTGCACACGGCGCGCCTGAAAGACGGCTCGCGCAAGGTGGTGCAGATCGCGGAGATCACGGGCCTCTCCGGAGACGTGATCAGCATGCAGGACATCTTCACCTTCAAGGCCAGGAGCTACAAGGGGGAAAAAGTGCAGGGGAAGATGACGGCCACGGGCATACGGCCCTATTTCCTTGATAGGTTTAAGCCGTTGGGGGTTGAATTAAGCGATAGGGTCTTCAAGTAAGAGTCACAGAACGTCTCGGGTCACGCGTCTCGCGTCTCGAGTCCAAAGCGACACGCGACATCCGCCGTCGCCGAGGGACTTCGCCCCTGAGGGGCTCAGCCCCGAAGGGCTATGGCGGACAGGCGGGACACGTGACGCGCGATCAAGAAGCTGAAGAGCGACCCTACACTTCAAACAGCTTCGTGCTGAGATACTTCTCTCCCCGGTCGGGGAAGATGACGACGATCACACCGGACTTGATCCTCTTGACGATCTCCAGCGCGGCAAACAAGGCGGCGCCGCTGCTCATGCCAACGAGGATGCCTTCGTATTTGGCGATACGCCTGGACAACTCAAGCGCCGCTTCGCTCTCGACCATGATCGTCTCATCTATCTTCGAGGGGTCGTATATCGAGGGCACGATCGCCTCTTCCATGTTCTTCAGTCCCTGGATGTAGTGCCCTAGCACGGGGTGGGCGCTGACTATCTTGATGCTCCGTTTCCTCTCTTTGAGGTACTTGCCCACGCCCATGATCGTGCCCGAGGTGCCGAGCGAAGAGACGAAGTAATTCAGCTTGCCTTTCGTACCCCGCCAGATCTCCTCCGCCGTGGTCTTGTAGTGCGCCAGCTTGTTATACTCGTTCGAGAACTGGTCGGGCATAAAGTACCTCTTTCGGTATCTCTTCACCAGAGACCGCGCCTTCCTTATCGCCCCGTCCGTTCCCTGCTTGGCGGGGGTAAGGGTCACCTTGGCGCCAAAAGCTTTGATTATCCTCTGTCTTTCTACGGAGACGGCCCTGCTCATCACGATCTCGACCGCGTAACCCTTGACCGAGCCGATCATCGCCAGGCCTATGCCGGTATTGCCGGAGGTAGGCTCGATGATCGTCTTGCCCTTTCTCAGCGTCCCTTCCGCTTCCGCCTGCTCTATCATCCTCAAGGCGATCCGGTCCTTGATACTGCCCGTGGGGCTCATCCCCTCCAGCTTGGCATAGATGGTTACCTTCTTGTTCGGGTTGAGCCGGTTTATCCTCACCAGGGGCGTGCCGCCTATCAGCCCAAGGATGTCGTTCGCTTTTTCTTTCATCCCTTGCGTTCTCTTGTTATGCCAAGGGGAGCCCCTGGGGGGCTCCCCTTGCGTCAGACCACTAGAGTTTACCGGCTCAGAAATGAATCCGCGTCTGAACAGTAGTGGATTCAATTCCGCCGATAATGCCATCCTCCTCTTCAAACCGCTTCTCGTAAATATAGGCGATGGTCAGGTTGGGGTTCATGTGATAGAGCAGTTCGCCTTTCACCAGCGTGTCCACGTCCTCGATCTCGAAGAAATCATCCAGGTCGAGAATATGCACCTTGTCATAACTGCCGCGCGCCTCGATATTCGGCACCTTGGGGATGACCTGGAAGAACTTGTTGTTCAAGGTCAGCTCGCCGTGGAAACGGTTGTTCGGCGCGGACACTATCGGCGGGCGTTCGTATTCCTCGTAGGTAGCTCTGATATCGACAATGCCAAAGAGGGCGGCGCCCAACATGCCGAAATAGCCCTTGAGCTGGTCCCCTTCCCCGTCTATCGCCTCCAGCATCAGGCGCTTGCCGGGCGCTTCCGCCATGTAAAAGTTGTTGAAGTAGTTGGGGAAGAAATCGGGGTCGAATATGCGGTATTCAAGCTTATAGTCAATGATTACCACACTGCCCAGAAGACCGGTGGCGATACCATGACCGAACCCGTCTATCCTGGCGACATCCGTGAACTGTATCACCTTGATCACGGAAGTATCGATGATCCTGAATTCCTCGTCAGCGCCATATATCATCACGTCCTCGTCCTCCAACAACTGGGCAGCGGTCAGGGCCAGTCCCACCGCCTCCGCCTGGGCAACCATCAGCTCATTGGCGCCCGTGCGCTGGTCGATGACACAGGTGCCGCCGAAAGAGAGCCTGTCGCCGATGGGCCCCAGGCGCCCCTTGAAAGGCGTGATGTAGACACGGCCTCCTGCTACGGCGGTGCGGTCGATATCGTCCACGACGCCTTCCAGTCCGCCGTAGGCGGTGTTGACTCCGCTCGAGATACCGATGAACTTCACGTCCGGGAAGAAGACCATGTTGGAATAGCCGCCCATGATCAAGCCGTGGCCTATGGTCACCGAACGCAGGCCCCCCAACGTGATATGGAAGGGGTCACGCGCCTTCTTACTGCCCCAGCGGACATAAAGGATCTTGTCAACGGCATCGGCAGTCTCGTTCCATTCCTCATCGTTGAGCTTGTTCTCTTCGTCCCACTCCAGGGCGATATCCAGGCCCAGGGCCAGTTCCAGGCCCAGGGGGCGGCCCAGCCTCATCTCCGGCAATAAGCGAATCTGGCTCCAGGTCTTCTTTTCGCCCGTGTCGGGGTCGATGCGCACGACGGTACCGATATGCATTGAAAGGCCAAAGGGGCTTACCTCCTTGCTCGCCTCGGCGCTGGCATCGCTGCCTTCGCTGCCGGTAGAGATCACCGCTGACCCGGAAACGTCATCCTCCGCGGCGGCGGGATTAACCAAGAAGATGAGAACCGCCAGCAATCCAATGAACTTTTTCATAGCCATCTCCTTTTTTTGGTCACCAATATACTACTATCCTCTCTAGCATAGATCATGAATCGCGACTTGTCAAGACCCCTCCTCCGGGTCGCCGCCGCGTCGCGCGTCACGGGTCACGCGCCATGCGTCGTTTGTCCTGAGACACGAGACATCCGCCGTCGCCCAGGCTATGGCGGACAGGCGGGACGCGAGACAGATCAATGTCTCACTTACCCACGAGACTTACCTGCATCTTGCGGCTGCGGGGACCGTCGAACTCACAGAAGAACACCGCCTGCCACGTTCCCAGGAGCAAGGATCCGTCCTGCACGGCGATAGTTGCCGATGCCCCCACCAGCGAGGATTTCACGTGCGCAGGAGAATTGCCCTCCGCGTGACGGTATGAGAGGTTATCGGGCACCGCCTTCTCCAGGGCCATGATGATGTCCCGCACCACGTTGGGGTCGGCGTTCTCGTTGATGGTCACGCCGGCGGTGGTATGGGGAATATAGACCAGACAGTGGCCGTTGCGAATGCCCAGGCCCGCCACGGCTTCCTGCACCT
>CBDVCL010000187.1:0-5307 GCA_965372475.1 uncultured bacterium
GGCTTCATGCGGAACGATGATCGGATAGCAACCGAGCAGCATCGCCAGGGCGAGGGAAAGCACCATCCCCAGGGGCAAAGCGAAGATGGCGTAGTAGAATGTGTTGAAGACCGATTTGCCGAAGGCGCGGTCCTGGAAAAGCTCGATGTAGTTACCCGCGCCGACGAATACCGGGTCGTTGAGCAGGTTGTAATCACATGCGCTGTAGAAGAGCGAGGCCGCCACAGGATAGAGCACGAAGACGGTCATGCCCACCAGCCAGGGGGAGACGAAACCAAGCCCCAGTAAAAGCCTGCGCCTCTCTGTCTTATTCATATCCCGTCCTCCTGGCGCGCCGCTCTCAGCTTGCGCACCTCGCCGACGTAACGCTCGCGCTCGAACCTTCTCTGCATGCGCTTCTTCACCGCCGCGAGCGCCTCCGCGGCGCTCTTCTCCTGCGTCCATATCTGGTCAAAGGCCACGACCATCTCGTCGCTGTACTCGTTCCAGATGCCGATGGGCAGGGCAGCCACCGCGTGCGGCCCCTTGGCCATATCGATGAAGACCTTGATGCGGGGATTGGGATGGTTCTTCACGAAGCCCGGGCTGGTCTTCATCAGGGGCGTGTGTTTCCACTGGCCGCGGCAGAGCAGTTCCATCCCCTCCTGCGTATTGACATAGCGGATGAACTCGAAGGCCTCGCGCGGGTGCCTCGCGCCCCGGGGGATTACCAGTACGTCCGCCTGGCAGAGCGAGATACCGTAGAGCTTCGGGTCGGTGGTGGGGAAAGGCGCCGCGTCCCATTCCAGGTGGGGGGCATGCATGTTGATGAAGTTGGCCATCCATACACCCTGCAGCACCATCGCCAGCTTCTCATCAAGAAAGGCGTTCTGGGGTGAATCGAAATTCCCGAAGCCGGAACGGAAGGTCAGCACTTGGTCCACTCCGTATTCCTCGCTGTACTTCTGCACCCAACGGTACGCCTCGACGTTCTTCGCGTCATCCGGGGTCAGTTCCTGCTTGCCGTCCCATAACCTGCCGCCAAAGCAGTACCCCCAGGCGAAATTCCACCAGCCGGGCTCGGAGGGGAGAAACCCCATCTGCACCAGGTTTCCCTCGCTGTCGCGTTTCGTCAGCTTCGCCGAGTATTCGTCGAGCTCCTTGATGGTGCGGGGAGGGCGCTCAGGATCTAACCCCACCTCGCGGAACATTCGCTTGTTCCAGTGCAGAGCGGTCGCGGCCGGCGTGGTCGGCAAGGCATAGACGTGGCCGTCAAACACGCAGGCACGCCAGTAGACATCGATGTAGTCCGCCTTTCTGATCCCCGCCTCGCGCACGAAGTGATCGAGCGGCATCAAGGCGTTGTAGATGGCGTAGTTGATGACGTTGCCGGAGAAGAGCCCGGCGACATCGGGCGGGTCGCCTCCCGCGGTGGCGACGAGGATCTTGCGGTCGATCTGGCTGATCGTCAAGAGATTGACGAAGATGTCGTCGTGCATGGCGTTGAAACGGTCCACCACCGCTTTCATCGCCTCGCCCTCGAAGCTGGTCCACTTCTCCCAATACTGTACGGTCACCGGGCCCGTAGCGGCCCCTTCCCCGCCACCGCAACCGGTGAAAAGGAGGACAACCATCAAGGCCAGCAACCCGTTTGTGGTTCTTAACATAACTGCGCCTTCGGGGTTCGAGAACTCAATTCACTGTCGCTCCGCGAGAGATCGACTGCGATACCCGAGCCCCGAGACCCGTCTTCATTCTTTACAATGCTTACCAACAAAATCAGAGACTAGATTATATACTTCCTCCCGGTCATCGTCCAACATTAAAACGCGCTTACTGCATTCGAAGCAGACGAGAGGAAACGGCTCGCCATCGGTGTTGATGCAGGTACGTGCTCGCTGAGGATGCCGACGCGAACCTCCGGTTCGCGCGTCCCTCGTCCCTCGTCGTTCGTCGCTCGTGCTGAGATCATGACAAGACAATCTGTGCAATCTGTGTAATCTGTGGATTCAAAGCCTTGCCAACTGCTTCAGCATCTTGTCGTCAATGCCGTGATGCTCGAATATCATCACGCCGTCGGCGCCCAACTGCTTGGCTATCTTCGCCTCCGCCAGTACCCAGTTCTCCTTGCCCCGGCTGCGGCGCCGTCCCGTGATCAGGCCCTCCCACAGCTCGGCCTTCCCTTCCATGTTGGCAACGTGGTTGCGCGCGTAGGCGCGCATCATGTAGGGGTCGGGCGTGTAGGTCATCGGCGCCACCATGTCAAGGTAGCCCTCGCGGCACCAGCGGGGGAAATCCTGGCTCTGCGTGACCATCGTGAGGGGGTAAGCGTGGTAGACGGCCGCGGAAAGCTCCTTCCTGTGTTTCTTGCACTGCCTGGATATCGCCGCCACGATCTTGGTGACGTTGTCTATGCGCCACTTGTACCAGGCCGGGTGCTCCCTCTGCCACCAGCGTGCCTTGCGAAAGTCCACGCCCACGGCCTTCTTGAACATCGGCTTGCATATCTCACAGAAGCACACCTCGTCGCCGGTGCGGATGTAATCAAGGTGGATGCCGTCGACATCGTACTTCTTCGCCACTTCCGTCATTATCCTCACCTGGTAATCCCGCACCTGCGGCCGCGCCAGGCAGGTGAACCAGCCCTTGCCGCAGGTAGCTTTCTTCCCTTCGGGCGTGAGCGCAACATACTCCGGGTTGGCGCCCAACAGTTTCCCTTCCTCACCCTCGGGGTTGACGCAGAACCAGGCATGCAGCTTGATCTTCGCCTTCTTCGCGTGCGAGACCATGTACTCCAGCCGGTCCCAGTCACGTGACGCCGGGTTCACCCCCGCGATGCGGCTCTGGAAGTCCACCAGGCCGTCCGGGTTCTTCACACTGGGCACGAGCAGGTCAAATCCCGCGTCCGCGTAACGCTTGACAAAGAACTCGATATCGTCCTTGCCCCCCAGCTTCGGTATCGAATGCAGCCATACGCCTTTCTTGAATCTCTTCTTAGCCATTATTCCTCCATTCCTTTTGTCCACAGATTACACGGATTACACGAATTCTACAACAATTGACTCTACTAATAGTGTCAATATCTCTTTGGCTGTAAGTGACCGATTATGCTAATCTGTGGCATCTACCCTCGCCCTGCCATGAAAAAAATATGAAAGGGCGAGTGATCTCGGCGCCACAGAAAGCATGATAATCCCGGGGTGAAATCTGTGCATAGAAAAACACACGATGTGGTCGTTGCTGGGCATATATGCCTGGACATCACGCCGGACTTTGGCGAGAGGAGCGTCCACCTCGATTCCCTATTCGTGCCGGGACGGCTGAGCGAGGTAGGGAACGCGGCAATGTCCACGGGAGGCGCCGTCTCCAATACGGGGCTGGCCCTTGTGCGTCTCGGCATCAAGACACGGCTGATGGGCAAGATCGGCAGGGACGAGTTCGGTGCCGCCGTGCTCTCCCTGCTCAGCAAGCGCGGCGTGAGGACAGGCATGATAGAGGACGCTCGTGCCGCCACCTCCTATACGCTGATCATCTCCCCTCCCGGCGTCGACAGGATCTTCCTGCACTGTCCCGCCGCCAACGACAGCTTCAGCTCCGCCGATATTGACTACCGTGCCGTCAAGGACTGCCGTCTCTTCCATTTCGGCTATCCCACCGTGATGCGCGGTATCTGCCGCAACAGGGGCGCGGAGCTGCTGAAGATCCTCAGCAAGGCGAAGCGCCTCGGCGCGACTACTTCCCTCGACTGCACTTTGCCTGACGCCGCGAGCTTCGGCGGCAAGCAGAACTGGCGGGGCATCCTCGGCAGGGCGTTGCCCCACCTGGACATCTTCACGCCCAGCGCCGAGGAACTCACCTACATGCTCGAGCCCCGCGCATTCGCCCGTCTCAAGCATAGGGCCGCCGGCAAAGAACTGCTCGATCTCTATCACCCTTCCCTCATCCGCCGCCTCGGCGAAAAGCTGATCAAGGGGGGCGCGGCGATAGCGATGATAAAATGCGGCCACCGCGGCATCTACCTGAAGACGGGAAGTGAAAAGCGGCTCAGGCAGGCGGGCGCTGCCATCACCAGGCCCGCGGCCTGGAGCGAACGTGAGCTCTGGCAGGAAGCGTGTCGCGTAAAGAAGGTCTCCTCAACCACCGGCGCGGGTGATTCCGCCATCGCCGGTTTGCTTGCCGCGATGCTGCGCGGCGAGACGCCGGAAAAGGCCCTGCGCGTGGCCGTTTGCCTGGGGGCGCAGAACGTGCGCGTGCTTGACGCCACCAGCGGCATCAAGAGCTGGAGCGCCACGCTGAAGATGCTGCCCCGCCTCAAGTACCTCGACGCGGCGGTGGCGGACGGCAGGGAGTGGGTACGGTGCGGCAGCGGAATTCTCAGGGGCTGCTGCGATAAGTGCGACTAGCCGCTGCCGCGGTCTCGGATCACGTGTCCCGGGTCACGCGTCATGCGATTAGCCGTCGCCTTTGACACGCGACACGAGACGCGCGACACGTGACAAAAACGGGAGTCGCAACAATGAAACGCAGCGAAATAGATAAACTGATCGACGAGGCCATCGCCTTCCTCAACGAGGCTAACTTCACACTGCCCGAATGGGCTTGCTGGACGCGCCGCGGCTGGTCGCAGAAGCTAGCGGAAACGAAGCGCGTGAGGGAACTGAAACTGGGCTGGGACGTAACCGATTTCGGCTCGGGCGATTTCTACAAGCAGGGGCTGCTGCTCTTCACCATCCGCAACGGCATCGTCGGCAATAGCGACTACAACAAGGGTTACGCGGAGAAGGTGATGCTGCCGCGCCGCGGCCAGGTCACGCCTTATCATTACCACGTGCAGAAGACCGAAGATATCATCAACCGCTGTGGCGGCGAATTCAAGATCAAGTTCTGCAAGGCGGAGAAGGAGGGAGGGCTGGCAAAGGGCCGCTTCAAGGTGTATATAGACGAAGTAGAGAGGGAACTGGGGCCGGAAGAAGTGGTAAGCATCAAGCCCGGGCAGAGCGTCACCATGGAGCCCTACATCTACCACGAATTCTGGACGCCGGACGAGATGGTGCTGGTGGGAGAGGTGTCCAGCGTGAACGACGACGAGACGGACAACCACTTCTACAAGGAAGTGAAGCGCTTCTCGCAGATAGAGGAGGACGTCGCGGGGAAGTATTATCTTTGTAACGAATATCCTGAGTAGTCGCTCGTCGTTCGTCGTTTGTCGTTAGTAGCTTGCAACCTGATGCGCTAACGACCAACGACTAGCGACCAACGACAAACAATGAGGTGAAAAATGATGATACTAGCAACTCAGTACTACAGACCACCTTTTCCAAACAAGAA
>CBDVCL010000188.1:0-5237 GCA_965372475.1 uncultured bacterium
GTACACATCCCGTTGGAACCGATGTCAACCCAGAGGGTAGCAGTGTATATTATATGACCAGGGGGGAATCGCCGGATTGGTACGGTATTGGCTGGGCCTATGACAGCGGCAGGGGAAACGTTTACGTCAACTCCGTCGGCTTGGACAGCAGGAACCATGTTTATACCACTTACTAGTGGCAGGAAAGGGCGTAATGAAAGAGACCGGCAAGCCTTCGTTTCGGCGGCGACGATATATAATAGATAGATCTTATCAAAGCAAGTTCATCAGTGTGGTGCTCTTGTCCATATTCGTGATCTTCCTGTTATGTACTATCCTCATCATGTATGTCCTGAGCACGGTGATGGATCAGTTCTTCGATATCCCCGGCGCGGCAGCCCGGTATCCGCAGATGCTGAAGACGATCCTCTTGGGTATTTGGCCCTGGCTAGTGGTGATACTTGTCGTCGGCTTCGTTCTGAGCGTGCTGATCTCACACCAGATAGCCGGCCCGATCTACCGCCTCAAGACAGTCTCGCGGGAGATCGCGGCGGGCAATTATAGGGCCAGGGTCAAGTTTCGTAAGAACGACCAGCTTCACGATGTGGCTGATGCCGTGAATAAGATCACGCGGAAGCTGGGCGGCGTGATAGAGGACGATAAGAAGCTATTGGGGCAGGTGAACAAACTGCTCCTCCAGATAGACGAGATGGCAGAAGCCGGGTCCCTTAATCAGAAGGTCTACAAGAAGATAAAGGATGCCCTGAGAGGGCTCCTGCGCAAGATAGAGGGGCAATTAGTCGAGTAATTGCTTCCTCGCCGAGTGCGCAGAGGCACCGCAGAGAACGCCGAGGCACTGCAGAGAACGCCGAGGCAGGAAGCGATATCTCGCCTTAATCGGCGTAATCGGCGGAAGCGGCGCCAGCCGCTGTTTGGCGTCCTCGGCGGATAAATTCTGTTCCTAAGCCACTTTTCCCTTGACATAATATCCCTTGTTGGTATAATCCGCATTCCTGTTAGCAGTCTCGGGCATCGAGTGCTAAGCGACGAGTGGCGGAGATCTCATCTCGCGAAGGTCGCGAAAGGGATGCGGCGGCCGCGAAAGATAGAGTTGCCGATGGCCCGAGAGGAAACCAGACTAAAAGAGGAGGTGGAACGTATGAAGATCAGGCCGCTAGGCGACAGGGTGCTGGTGAAGCCCCTGGAGGAAGGGGAAGTAAAGAAGGGAGGGATCATCATTCCCGATACGGCCAAGGAAAAGCCGCAGGAGGGGAAGGTGATCGAGGTCGGCCCTGGCAAGAGGAATGACGAGGGCAAGACCTACCCGCTCGGGGTCAAGAAGGGCGAGCGTATCCTTTATGGCAAGTACTCCGGCACCGAGGTGAAGCTCGAGGGCGAGGATCACCTGATAATCTCAGAGGAAGACATTCTGGCTATCCTCACGGCGTAAGCCGCTCAAGCAAGGAGAGAAAAATGGCAAAGATCATCGTTTATAGCGAGGAAGCCCGGGCGGCGCTCCTGCGCGGCACTGACAAGCTGGCGAATGCCGTGAAGGTGACCCTGGGGCCCAAGGGGCGCAACGTCGTCCTGGACAAGAAGTTCGGCGCGCCGACCATCACTAACGACGGCGTGACCATCGCCAAGGAGATCGAAGTAGAGGATCCCTACGAGAATATGGGCGTGCAGATGGTCAAGGAAGTCGCTACGAAGACTAACGACGTTGCCGGCGACGGCACTACCACGGCCACCCTGCTGGCCCAGCATATGATCCATAACGGGCTGAAGATGGTAGCCGCGGGCGCCAATCCGATGTACCTGAAGAAGGGCATGGAGAAGGCGGTCGAGGTGTCGGTGAGCGAGATAAAGAAGGCGAGCAAGGCGGTGAAGACGCGCGAGGAGACGGCCCAGGTGGCCACGATCTCAGCGAACAACGACGCCGAGATCGGGAACATCATCGCCCAGGCGAGTGAGAAGGTCGGCCGGGACGGCGTTATCACCGTGGAGGAGGCCAAGACGATCGAGACGAGCCTGGAGGTGGTCGAGGGCATGCAGTTCGACAGGGGTTACATCTCTCCCTATTTCGTCACCGATACAGACCGGATGGAGACGATCCTGGAAGACCCCTACCTGCTGATCAATGACAAGAAGATCAGCTCGATGAAGGACCTGCTGCCGTTGCTGGAGAAGATCGCCCAGACGGGCAAGCCCCTGCTGATAGTGGCCGAGGACATCGAGGGCGAGGCCCTGGCGACGCTGGTGGTCAACAAGCTGCGCGGCACCCTGAACGTGGCCGCGGTGAAGGCCCCCGGCTTCGGCGACAGGCGCAAATCGATGCTCGAGGACATCGCTATCCTCACCAAGGGTGAGGTGCTGGCCGAGGAACTGGGCGTGAAGCTTGAGAACGTGACTATCGAGCAGCTGGGCCGCGCCAAGCGCGTGACCATCGACAAGGAGAACACCACGATAATCGAGGGCGCGGGGAGCACCAAGGACATCCAGGGGCGCATCAGCCAGATAAAGAAGCAGATAGATGACACCACTTCGGAATACGACAAGGAGAAACTGCAGGAACGGCTGGCCAAGCTGGTAGGCGGCGTTGCCGTGATCAATGTTGGCGCCGCGACCGAGGTGGAGATGAAAGAGAAGAAGGCCCGTGTCGAGGACGCGCTTTCCGCCACGCGCTCGGCGAGTGAGGAAGGCATAGTCTGTGGCGGCGGCGTGGCCCTTTTGCGTTGCCAGGCGTCCGTAGCGAAGCTGATGGAGGGGTTGAAGGGCGACGAGAGGAGCGGCGCGGAGATCGTGCGGCGCTCGCTCGAGGAGCCGATGCGCCAGATAGTGATCAACGCCGGCGAGGAGGGCTCCATCGTAGTGGAGAAGGTGCGCAAGGCTGTCGCTCCCAGCAGTGGCTTCAACGCCGCTACTAATAAGTACGAAGACCTGGTCAAGGCGGGTATCGTCGATCCGGCCAAGGTCGTGAGGAGCGGAGTCCAGAACGCGGCCTCGATCGCCGGGCTGCTCTTGACTACCGAGACGCTGATCGCCGACAAGCCGGAGGAGGAGAAGCCGATGCCGGGTGGCGGCGGCGGCATGCCTCCGGGAGGGATGGGTGGTATGGGAATGTAAGCCGGCCCGTAGATAGTTGTGAAAAGGAGAGAGCTGTTGCAGCTCTCTCCTTTTTCTTTATGATGGGCGGGCCGGCGTCGCTCGTTATTCGTCGCCCGTTGCTCGTGGATTATGGTGCGCACAAAAGCACTAGCGACAAGCGACAAGCGACTGGCGACAGCATGGGGGCCGAATGAGCTCACATTCCCCGTCGCTCGTCATTCGTCGCTCGTCGCTCGCTAGGCTTGAGAGACGCCGAGTCGAACCGAAACGTCGCTGGTTGGTGCCAGAAGCACGAGCAACGAGGAACCAGCAACTAGCGACGAACTGTCGGGCCGGCGTCGCTGGTCAGCAATGGCGTCAGACGCAAGATTTGACGCGTGACACGTGACTCGCGACGCGTGACTGACTATGTTATACTACATCTTGTGAAACTAAGAATATCCGAGATTTTCCAAGGCATCGAGGGTGAAGGAGTTCTCGCCGGCGCCCCCACCACTTTCATCCGTTTTGCCTCCTGTAACCTGAAATGCCGCTGGTGCGATACGGCCTATGCCTCTCGCCCAGGGGCGAAGTTCCGCTTGATCACGCCGCATGAGATCGCGGCGGAGCTGAAGGGCATAGGCGGCTCGCGGATCTCCTTTACGGGAGGGGAGCCTACTCACCAGATCAAGGGGCTACTGGAGCTCTTGGCCCTGCTGAAGGAGGAATGGCGCGTATTGCACCTGGAGACGAACGCCACGAATTACAACCGCCGCCTCGGCACTTTCCTGCACCAGGTGACGCTTAGCCCCAAGCTTCCCTCGAGCGGCAACAAGGGCGCTCTCAAGCCTTCTGTGGCGCGCTCTTTCCTTCGCTCGGGAGTTGCCCTGCAATTGAAATTCGTGGTGAAGGGCGGCAGTGATTGGCGCGCCATGACGGATTTCGTGGCCAGAGTCAAGCCGCCCCTGGGTTTCCCCCTCGTGGTTCAGCCGGCGGCGCCGCGCGGTGCGCTTTCCTCATACGCTGTCGCGGGGGAGAAGGCCGCCGCGGCGTTCGAGAAGCACGTGGCAGGCAAGGCCATAGGCAAACGCTACAACTGGCGCTTCCTTGGCCAATGGCAGCGGGTGTGGTGGTCGGGTCAGCGGAAGCGGTAGGTCGACTATCGACTATCGGGTGATCGTTTATCGAGTATCGACTATCGTGCGATAGGAAGGACGGTCCCGCGATAGACGAAAAGGAAAGGGCTGCATCATGAAACCGATGTCGTACAAGGATCTGGATGTGTGGAAGTTGGGGATGGAGATCGTGAGAGATGTTTATCGCCTTACGAAGACGTTTCCTAAGAGCGAGCTGTATGGTTTGGCACTGCAAATGCGAAAGGCCGCGGTTTCAATCCCCACGAACATTGCAGAAGGCTACAATAGGTTGCATCATAAGGAGTATATACAGTTTCTCGGGATATCCTTGGGTTAATGTGCAGAACTTGACACGGAAAGCCTGATTTCGTTGGATCAATTATATGTCTCTGCAAAGGAAGCCGAGGAACTGCTGGAGAAGATTGACCACGAATCGCGTATGCTTACGAATCTTAGGAAGAGCGTGGGCAAGCGCCATACCCGATAGGCTATAGACGATAGACGATGAAAAGACGTGCGATAGTACTACTGAGTGGTGGCCTCGACTCCGCCGTATGCCTGGCGATGGCAAGGAAACGGGGATACGATAACATCGCCTTCACCGTTGACTACGGTCAAAGGCACAAGCGTGAACTGGCCTCGGCACACCGCTTGGCCCGGAAGATGGGCGCCGTCGAGCACAGGGTGGTGAAGATCAAGATAGACTGGTCGGATTCCTCGCTCCTGGCGGTCAGCGGCAGGAAACCGGATACGAGCGGACAAGGTTTGAAGAAGACGGGGATGCCGAGCACCTATGTCCCCGCGCGGAACATGATCCTCCTCTCGCTGGCCGCCTCCCTGGCGGAGTCTCGTGGCGCAAGTGCTATATATATAGGTGTAAATGACGTTGATTTCTCGGGTTATGTTGACTGCCGCCCTGACTTCATAAGGTCTATGGCGCAAGCCATAAACGCGGGGACGGACAGGAAGAAGAAGATAAAAGTAGTTGCCCCCCTTCTGGGGAAGAATAAAGGTGATATAATAGGATTGGGGGTGGAG
>CBDVCL010000189.1:0-5228 GCA_965372475.1 uncultured bacterium
TCTTTCCTTGCGCAAGGTTCCCGCTGTAACGAAGATCTCGTCCCTGGTACTGCCGAAACGCTCCACGTAGACGGGAAGGTCCTTCTCCCTGATGGCGTTGCCTATCGTTTTGCCGACCATCGCCGCGGCGATGGGGGCACGGGCCATTCCCACGAGCTTGACATAAGGGGCGCCCAGCGCCAGGCCCTTGAATATCTGGTCCTCCAGGGCAAAACCCCCCGCGACCGCCAGGGGAGGAACATAGTCGCCCCTATCCGCCAGCCGCTTGGTGTATTCGTAGAGGAGCGAATGCAATTCGACCGGCGGCACGCCCCACTCGTTCATCATCCGCCAGGGGCTCATCCCCGTGCCGCCTCCAGACCCGTCCACGGTGAGCAGGTCAATTTTATACTTGGAACAATACTTGACGGCGCGTGCCAGGTCGGCAGGGCGGTAGGAACCGGTCTTCAGGAATATGTATTTGGCGCCCGCCTTACGCAACTGCTCCACCCGCTCGGCGAAGCCTTCCTCCGAGACCATGCCCACGCGGGAATGGCGCTCAAACTCCTTGAAACTGCCCCGCTCGAAGGCCTTGATCACCGCCGGGTCGGTCGGATCGGGCAGCACTATGTAGCCCCGCTTGTATAGTAACTGGGCCTTCTTCAGCTCCCTTATCTTCACCTCGCCGCCGATGTCCTTGGCGCCCTGGCCCCATTTCAGCTCCACGCATTCCACGCCGAGCTTGCGGATGGCATACTCCTGCACGCCCAGCTTGGTATCCTCGACATTGGACTGGACGATGATCGCGCCGTAGCCACCGCGCTGGTTGTCCTTGTAGAGCTTGACGCGGCGCTTGAGATCGACGGTATCAACCACCTTGCCCCCCTTTATCACCGACCCGGGGTCCATGCCGACTACGTTCTCGCCGATGGTCAGGCCCGTGCCCGTGAGCGCCGAGCCGACGGCCAGTCCCTCCCAGTTCTCCCTGGCCACGTCGGTGGAGCCGATGCCGGGAATCAGCCAGGGGTAGCGGAACTTTATCTTGCCGTCGTGGCCCAGCGACACCTCCAGCTTCACGGCCGGGAATATCGCCTTCTCGCTGTCGGCCTCGATGCCGTGCGCGCCCACCGCGGTTCCCATCACGGTGAAATGCGAGTAGTCGATGGGGTACTTCTTCTCCGCCGCCGTGGTTATCACCCCGAACGGCTGGGGGTAGATGACCTCGTGTCCGCGATAGGCGGACTTGCCGATCTCGCACATACCGACGCAGCCATCCACGCAGGTGACGCACATGCCCGACGTCGGCACTACTGATTCCTCGGTGCGGTTCTTGGTCAGGGTGGCAGCCGTAGCGTTCATCTTTGATAGTGTCATCTCCTAATCCTCCTGTTTTTTCGTGAAGCGTGAAGCGTCCTTCGTGAAGCGTCTATTAAAAGCTCAAAGTCTAGCCTCGTTTTTCGGTTTTTGACTGATGGGCCCCCGACCTGCGACCCGCGACACGTGACGCGTGACCGTCTGTAGTGATCTCACACGCCGCGCAAGAATCCAGGTAACACATCATGTCCCCGAATTCTTCCTTTTCCAGGCAGGGCGGGCGCAGGTTTTCGCAGCCGCCGCAAACGGCCTTCTCGGGCTCATTGTAAGTGCACCTGAGCTGGCAGGCCGGGCAGATGTAGATACAGCCGCCGCACTGCCGGCACAGGTCGGACTTGATATCAAAGGGCGTGCCGATGCTTCGCTCTCCACCCCTGCCGCGAAAGCCGATGGCCCTGGCCGTCATCTGCTCCTTGCACATACGCACACACAGGCCGCAAAGGATACAGTCCTCGTGCTCCTGCCTGAAGCGCTGCTGCCTCACGCCATGTTTGGAAGCCAGGTCCTGTATCACCTTTGATTGCGGACAAGATGCCAGCAACAGTTCTATCACCATCCTGCGCGCCTTGACCACGCGCGCCGAGGCCGTGCGCACCTTGAGACCCTCCTCGGCCCTATAGGTACAGGACGAAACCAGTTTTGCCTTCTCCCCCTCGCCGATCTCCACCACGCATACGCGGCAGGCACCGTACGGCGACAAACCGTCCTTGTGGCACAGCGTAGGGACGGGAAAACCCAGGAACCTCGCCGCCTCCAACAGCGTGGCCCCTTTCTCCAGCGAGACCTTAATGCCGTTCACGCTCAAATTGACCATGCCGCTATCCTCTCGTTTCGCGCCGCAGTCTTACTTGACCACCACGGCAGAGAACTGGCAGATGTCCCTGCAAGCGCCGCACTTGATGCACTTCTCCGCGTCCACCACGTGCAGCTTCTTCTTGCCCCCGCTGATCGCCTTGGCGGAACAGACCCGCAGGCAGGCGCCGCAACCGGTGCATTTCTTGTTTATGGAGTAAGTGATGAGCTCCTTGCACACGCCGGCGCGGCAACACCCCTTTTCTATATGCTCAAGGTATTCCTCGCGGAAGTAGTGCAAGGTTGAAAGCACGGGATTAGGCGCCGTCTGCCCCAAGCCGCACATCGTAGTGTCACGCACCACGTTCGCCAATTCCTCCAGCAGGTCCAGCTTCTCAACCGCGCCCTCCCCCTTGCAGATGTCTTCCAGGATCTCGTGCATCCGCTGGGTGCCCTTGCGGCAACTAAAGCACTTGCCGCAGGATTCGTCTTTCAAGAAGTTCATGAAATACTTGGCGACATCCACCATGCAGGTATGCTCATCCATCACGATCATGCCTCCCGAGCCCATGATGGACTTCGCCGCGCCAAGGCTGTCGTAGTCTATGGGCAAGTCGAACTTCCTCGCCGGGATACAGCCGCCCGAGGGCCCGCCGGTCTGGACCCCTTTGACGCCCACCCCGTTGGCCGGGCCGCCGCCTATATCGTTAACGATCTGATCTATGGAGATGCCCATGGGCACCTCCACCAGACCGGTGTATTTGACCTTGCCCACCAAGCTGAATATCTTGGTGCCGGAGTTCCCTTTCGTTCCCATCCGGGCGAACTCCCTGGCGCCGCGCCGGATTATCACGGGGATATTGGCCCAGGTCTCCACGTTGTTTATCGCGGTCGGCCTGCCCCTTATCCCCTTCTGCACCGGGAAGGGCGGGCGCTGGCGCGGCTCTCCCATCCTGCCCTCGATAGAGGCTATCAGCGCCGTCTCCTCGCCGCAAACGAAGGCGCCAGCGCCTACCACCAGCTCTATATCAAAATCCAGCCCGCTTCCCAGGATATTCCGCCCCAGCAGGCCCAGGTCACGCGCCAAGCGAAGCGCCAGCTTGAGATGCTCGATCGCCAGCGGATACTCGTTGCGCACATAGACAACGCCGCTCGCGGCCCCGGTCGCATACGCGCCGATGAGCATTCCCTCGATGATACTGTGCGGGTTCCCCTCAAGTACGCTGCGGTCCATGTATGCGCCGGGGTCACCTTCATCGGCATTGCAAACCAGGTACTTACCTCCCTCGCCCGGCTCCGCCGCGAGGATTTCCCACTTCAGGCCGGTATGGAACCCCGCACCGCCGCGGCCACGCAAGCCGGACGCTTTCACCTCCGCCACCACCCCTGCGGGTTTGCCCTTGCTTAACACCTGCGCCAGCGATGCGTAGCCATCCGCTACGAGGTAATCCTCGATGCTGAGGGGATCAACCTTCTCGCTCGCCGCCATGATCGTACGCACCTGCTTCTTGAAGAAGGGGATCTGCTCCTGCTTCTCCATCGGCTGCGCCTTGGCAGTCCCCTTGAAAAGCAGGTCTTTCAGCACCTCGCCCTTGGCAACCGCAACGATGATGCGGGGCATGTCCTTGGCACTGACACGGGGATAGAAGGTGCGCTGTGGCTCCACCAGGAGCGACGGCTCCATCTGGCAGAAGCCGTGACACCCCGTAACGCGCAAACCAACCTTCTGCGCCAGCTTACCACGGGAGATCTCCTGCCGCGCCGCTCGCACCAGTTCAGTCGCACCGCTGGCTCGGCCGCAGGTGCCTGCGGGGATGACGATCATTGGCAGCGCGGCGTCACGCGCGGCAGCCAGCTTACGCCGCAGTTGTTTCAACCCCATCGGGCTTTTGAGTTTCTTCATCAACTGCCCTTCCTTAGGTAACACCCTCTTTTCGCCGAAGCCGCGGAAGCATCGCGTTTCCCGCGAAGGACCGGCACCAAGCAACGCATCATGCTTCTTTCGGTACCTTGTGCGGCGTGGCGCGGCCCAGCCCGGCACGCGCCTTCCTGATTATCCCTTTGACCTTATTTATGCTTACACGGGGAAAATAATGGCCATCGATGATAACCACAGGACCCAGGGCGCAGGCGCCGACACAGTTCACCGTTTCCATGGTGAATTCCATATCCGCTGTCGTCTCGCCGCTATTTATTCCCAGTTGCCGCTCGAATTCCTCGGAGACCTTGGGCGCGCCTCGCACGTGGCAGGCGGTGCCGAGGCAAACGAGCACGAGATGCTTGCCGCGCGGCTGCAATCGAAAGAACTTATAGAAGGTGGCGACGCCGTATATCTCCAGCAGGGGATGCCCTGTCCGCTCCGACACCTCCCTCATCGCGTCCTCGGGCAGGTAGCCGCACCTCTCCTGTATCTCCTCCAGTATCGCCACCAGGCCGCCCAGCTTGCCTTCTTGTCGCTGCACGATCTCTACCAAGCGTTTCTTTTCCATCTCGCGCCCTTCGTACGTGTTGGAAAAATAAGAAAGCGCTACCCCGCGGGAAAGCCTCTCCCCGCACACGGGTGCGCTACTGAAACGCAAAAGTCCGTTGAGCGAGAGTCGTATCTCGCCGCAACGGACATCATTGTCCATCGGTACGTCAAAGGGTCTTCGGCGTCCCTAAGCCAAAAGACATCCCTGTCAGCAGCACACCCTTGTGCGAATATATTGCGGGCATTCTACTTGCCGTCCCGGATGATGTCAAGAGATTTCTGGCTTGTCAGGCGCCCAAATATTCATGTCCACATACGTTCAAAGCACAGGCACACATCCTTTCAAATGATCTGCCATTTGCTCGTTCAGGCTCGTATGTGTATGCGATAGAGCAGGATAAGAAGACGTTGAAACGCGGGAAGATTGTTCTACAGCGATAGCCAGTAGATGATTCGACGGTCTATTCCGCGTCCGCGAATACCACGAGCGTGAACTCGTGGATGGAGCGCTATATATATCGTCCGCTTTAGCGGACGCACATATCGGAACAAGAATACTATGGGCGTTAGCCCGTGGATTCTTATTTCCACTTCTCTAGGAACGTCCGCAGCT
>CBDVCL010000190.1:0-5224 GCA_965372475.1 uncultured bacterium
TGCATCCCGCGAGGAAAGGTTGCGAGGATGCGACTTGGGGCTCTGCACTCTGTACTTGGTACTACTTCTTCGTTGACCTAATGAACACCCCCGGTTGCTTCCTGATCACGTCAAGAATCACCTTTCTTAGCTTGATGCCACTGACCAGTCTTGAGACGCCCTGCCCGGTGACGTTGATGCTGAGCGCCCCAGCGTCACGCAGGATGAACTCCATGTCGCGGAAGAACCGTTGCGGCCCCGGCTCAGCATGGCGGTAGTGGGGGCAAGCGTGCATAGTGCCTGTTTCGTCTATGACCTGAAGCTCCTCCTGGTGCTCGGTCAAGAGGCCGGGGACCTTGGCCTCTTCTTCTATGGCGTGGTAACAGGTATTGTATTCCAGGTCAACTCCCAGGAACAATATGTAGCCGTTCACCTCGCGTATCAGGCGGCCGTAGGGGCTCTTGGCTGGGCAGGGGGTATCCACCTCAAGTTGCCCCGCCGTGTAGAACTCCGCGCGCGGCCCTATCGCCGCGACAGAATGGCAGGGATGCAGACTGCGTATGGCCTCAGGCCGCTTGCGTACCGCCTCGGTGAAATAGCCGACGTGGGAAGGGGTCCTGCGCACATCAAAGATGGGCTGGGCCGCGTTGACCGTGCCCCAGGTATGGGTGGGCGCCATCAGCGTGCCGGTGGGGCCGATCAGCCCGAGCAGGCAGTCAATCACCGCTTCGGCGGCGCCGTCTATCTTGCCGATGCGCTTGAGCGAAGAATGGACGAGCAGGTCGATGTCCTTTCTCACGCCTAGTTTCTTTAGGTCTTTTGCCAGTTGGGTTTTGGTCATTGGTCGTCTCGTTGGTGGGGGCATTGTCGCAAGTCTGAGGGGAGATGTAAAGGTATAAGGATGCGGGAGGCGGGATATGGGAGGTGGGATGCTGAAGATCCCACTTCGCGCTTCCCACTTCCCGCTTCCCTTGGTGACACGAACTTTGCGCTTGACACACCCCCCCCCAAGAGACGAATATGTAGCTTCGGTTAAGAGCAAACTAACAAACGGAGAAGACGACAATGAAGAGTGACCTCGAGATAGCGCGCCGGGCCGAGATGAAGGACATCCGCGAGATAGCGGAAGCCGCCGGCATCCAGGCGGAAGAACTGGAGCTCTACGGCAACTACAAGGCCAAGGTTACGCTGGAGATCCTGGAGCGCTTGAAGGACAAGCCGAACGGCAAGTACATAGACGTCACGGCGATTACGCCCACGCCTCTGGGGGAAGGGAAGACCGTCACCACCATTGGCGTCTCGCAGGCGTTGGGGAAGATAGGCAAGAACGTCTTCACCTGCCTGCGCCAGCCCTCGCTTGGCCCCGTCTTCGGTATCAAGGGCGGCGCCGCTGGGGGCGGCCTGTCCCAGGTGGTGCCGATGGAGGACTTCAACCTGCACCTTACGGGCGACATGCACGCCGTCTCCATCGCCCACAACCTGCTCGCCGCTTTTCTCGACGCGCACATCTTGCACGGCAACAAGGCGGACATCGACCCCCTCACCATCGGTTGGCGCCGCGTCGTTGACGTGAATGACCGGGCGCTTAGGCAGATCGTCGTGGGCCTGGGCGGCAAGGCGAACGGCTACACGCGCGAGACGGGCTTCGACATCAGCGCCGCCTCCGAGGTGATGGCGATCCTCGCCCTCTCCACGGACATCTTCGACATGCGCAAGCGTCTCGGCAGCATCGTCGTCGGCTTCTCGCGCGACGGCAAGCCTGTCACCGCGGAGGACCTGAAGTGCGCCGGCTCGATGGCCGTGCTCCTGAAGGACGCCTTGAAGCCGACGCTGATGCAGACGCTGGAGAAGACGCCCGTATTCGTGCACGCGGGGCCGTTCGCCAACATCGCCCACGGCAACAACTCCATCGTCGCCGACAAGATAGCGCTGAAGTTGGCCGACTACGTGGTCACGGAGAGCGGTTTCGGCGCCGACTGCGGCTGCGAGAAGTTCATGAATATCAAGTGCCGCGTCAGCGGCCTTAAGCCCGACGCCGTGATCCTCACCTGCACGGTGCGCGCCCTGAAGATGCACGGCGGCGCGGGCAAGGTGGTGGCGGGCAAGCCCCTGCCCAAGGAGCTGGTGGAGGAGAACCTCGAGGCCCTGGACAAGGGCTTGGAGAACCTGCGCCGCCACATCGAGAACGTGAAGCGTTTCGGCGTGCCCGTTGTCGTGGCGGTGAACAAGTTCACCACGGACAGCGACGACGAGATAGAGCTGATAAAGAAGCGGGCCAAGGCCTTCGGCGCCATGCAGGCGGTGATGATGGACGTCTGGGCGAAAGGCGGCGAGGGCGGCACGGAAGTGGCGGAAGCGGTGGTCAAGGCCTGCGAAGAGAAGAGCAACTTCAAGTTCCTCTACGAGGACGACGCCCCCATCAAGGAGAAGATAGAGACGGTGGCGCGCAAGATATACGGCGCCAAGAACATCTGGTACTATCCCGTCGCCGAGCGGAAGATAAAGCAGTACACCGAGCTGGGCTGGGACAAGCTCCCCGTGTGCATGGCGAAGACGCACCTCTCGCTTTCGCACGAGCCGAGCTGGAAGGGCGCCCCCGTTGATTTCGACCTCCCCGTGCGCGACGTGCGCGCCTCCATCGGCGCGGGGTTCCTCTACCCGATCCTGGGCGAGATGATGACGATGCCCGGGCTCGGCTCGGTGCCTGCGGGGTCGAAGATAGATATTGATGAGAAGGGGGAAGTGGTGGGGCTTTTCTAGAAGCGAACGTAGGTGGGTTTAAAGGCATAAGGGCCTAAGGGTAACGGCATACCCTTGGGCCCTTGCCTTTATGGCCCCTAAGCCATTGCTTGTTCGCGCCCACTGATATGTCAATATATTGCATAAATACATCTTCGAACTGCACAAGACGTCCAAAAAACGAATTAATCTCTTTTCAAGGGTGGACTATTGCTTGATATATGGTATATGTCTTATTTGGAGGGAGTGGGTTTGAAATCAGGGGTGCCCGGTTCGGGCGAAGGAAATTGGCAAGAACGATCAGACAATCGGCTATCATCCTCGCGGGGGCTTTACTGTTTGTGGGACTGCCGTTCTCTTCGCAGGCGCTCTACGTTACCCAGGCCTGGCTGGACATAGACTGCGACGACAATGTCGTGGCCTATGTCAATGGCACGCAGGTCCTGCATACTTGGGCTTTTGACGGCGATGCCTGTTGCTCTGTGGGTCAGAACCACCAGTTCATGCCGGGGGGTACTAATCCGCCGGTGGACGTGACGCATGCATTCACCGGTTGTGGCCCCCAGGTCTTCGCCGTTCAGCTCTACGATTCCTGTGTATCGGTGTTCTATGTGACCTACCGCCTGCGCCTGACGTTGGACGACGGCTCCTCGGTTACCATCTACAGCGACGTGAATGAGAAGTTGTTGCAGAACGGGAACATAGACTGCAACCCCATCTGCGCCTGGTTCCCACCGGGTTGGAACGACATCGGCTTTGATGATTCCGCTTGGGGCTCTTCTATGGAGGGTGGCCTGGACGCCAAGAGCCTGCCCTGCGCGCCGCACGTCATCGCCGACCCCAATTTCACCGTCAATCCACCCATCTGTTATGAGGACGGTTTCGTTCCCACCATCACCGCTTTCCCTTGTGGCCAGATTAACCAGTCCTGGGACTCCGCCCTGATACGTGACAATTTCGTCATCCCTTGTCCGCTGGTGGACGTGGTCAAGAGCGTGGACAAGGAGGAAGCGGCAGCGGGGGACATCCTCACTTACACACTGGCCTACTCCAATTTCAGCGGCTCCACTGTGAACAACGCCACTTTGAGCGACACGCTTCCCGCGGACGTCACCTTCGTCTCCGCCAGCCCGGGAGTGGACTACGGCCCGGACGGCGGAGGCTTGATCTCCTGGAACTTGGGCAACCTTAACGATGGCGCCACGGGCTCGGTGGAGTTGGTGGTCGTTCTGGACGCGGGGCTGACCGTCGGCTCGCTCGTGACCAACTGGACCACTATCTACGGCGACAGTGTGCCCTCACCCTCGACGGCGATGGCGCAGACGTTGATCGTACTCGAGGACAGCATCATCAAGTCGGCAAATCCCACCTCGCTCTTTGCGGGGGAAAGCGTCACCTATTCCATCGTTGTCACCCAAGGCACCGGTAACCAGCCCGGGGCCATATTTGATGATTTCGAGGACGACTGGTGGACAGGCGATTGGACTACCGCCGGCAATAACTGGGCTAGCTATATAGAAGAGAACGGCATTATACACAAGCCGGACGCAGGTGGCGACGTCCTCTTCCACAACGACAGCATGGGCCGCGACGGCACTGTGCAATACGATATCTACCATCCGGGATGCAATAGCGCGCACGCCCTGACGTTGGGGTTCGACCAACTCAACCAGACCGGGTACCTGGTGAACATCTACTTCGGCTTCGGCGGCGGCGACGATTACATCAGGTTCGGCAGGCTGGACAGCAGCCTTAACCCGACCTGGGTGGACCAGAGCCCGCCCCAGCAGATCTCCATCAACACAGGCGACCCCGCCGAGTGGTTCAATGTAAAGGTCGTGAGGACCGGCAGCCAGTTCGACGTCACCGTGACACGCAAGGTGGACGGCGCGCAATTCACCTACACCTTTAACGACGCGACCTACTCCAATGACGGCTTCCAGGGCATCTACGAGTCGAACGGCGATTACCCGCGCGACAACTTCTACTTCGGCAGCAGCATTCCCCCCGTGACCTTACAGGATGACATTCCCGCGGATATCAATTTCGACTCCTGCTCGGACGGTTGCGTTGACTTGGGCGGCACGCTGGAATGGGACCTGGGGCAGATGAGCCCGGGCACGAGCAGGACGGTGACCTGGGTGGGGCAGGTGGATCCCAGTGTCCCCGACAGCACGGTGATACCCAATACCGCCACCTGGGTGGGGAACCGCGACAGCAACAACGCTCCCATCACTGTCTTCGGCGTTGGCGCGATAGACGTCACCAAGAACGTCGATTATCAGCAGGCCTATGCCGGCTATACGTTGACCTACCTCCTCGTCTACGAGAGCATCGGCACGGAGACGGTCAACAACTGCGTGCTCACGGACACGATACCCGCGAACACGGTATACGCGGGCGCAAATCCCGCGCCCTCGGGCAACAGCGGTGGGCTCTACTGGTGGGACCTGGGTAACCTGGCCGCGGGAGCCATAGCCACGGTGACGATGCAGGTGACGATAGA
>CBDVCL010000191.1:0-5202 GCA_965372475.1 uncultured bacterium
CCCCTCTATGCGAAACCAAGTTCTTCTCCTCCCCCGTCATCTCGGCGAAGGTCTTCTCCTTCGCCGGCAGGAGGAAGACAGGATCGTAGCCAAAGCCGCTATCGCCCCTCTCCTCTTCGGTGATAAGCCCCTCAACCGTGCCTTCCACCGTCTTGAAATCTTCCCCCAGGGGCCCCAGGGCTACAACGCAACGGAAGCGCCCGGTTCTCTTTTCCTCCACCACCTCCCTTAGTTCTTCCAGCAGCTTCAGGTTATTCGCCCTGTAGTCGCCGTGCTCTCCCGCGTAGCGCGCGGAAAGCACCCCGGGGCGGCCCTGGAGCGCGTCCACCTCCAGGCCGCTGTCGTCAGCCAGGGCCAACTCGCCCGTGGCTGCCGCCACGGCACGCGCTTTTTTGAGGGCGTTGCCCTCGAAGCTGTCCGCATCCTCTACCACTTCGCCAAGGTCAGGAAAATCAAGCGCGGACTTGATCTCCAGGTCCAAGCCGGACAACTCGGCCGTTATCTCGCGGATCTTGTCTTTGTTTCGAGATGCTAATACGAGAATCATCAGTATTGGGCATTGGGTATTGAGTATTGGGTGAAACAGCTCAATACCCACTACTCACAACTCAATACTACTTTTGCACCGCTTGCTTCTGAATCTCTATCAACTCGGAAATGCCCTGCGTCGCCATACCACGCTCTTCCGAGCGCGGGGGCGGCCGCAGAGGGCCGCCCCTACAGCTATCGGGACACTTCCCTTTTCTGTATCTCAATAAGCTCCGAGATGCCCTTGGTAGCTAATTTCAGCAGTTCGTCCAGCGTCTTCTTGGCGAAAGGCTCCCCCTCGGCGGTGCCCTGTACCTCCACCATCTTGCCCGCGTCGGTCATCACCACGTTAAGGTCGACTTCGGCCGCCGCGTCCTCGGCGTAGGGAAGGTCGAGCAAGGTCGTGCCCTTGAAGACGCCGGCGGAGACGGCGGCGACGTAGCCCTTCAGGGGGTCGTCCTCGAGCAGGTTCTCTTTCAAAAGGTGGCGAATAGTGCGGTAGACGGCGATACAGCCGCCGGTAATCGAGGCGCAGCGCGTGCCGCCATCAGCCTGGATCACGTCGCAGTCGACGATGATCGTGCGCTCGCCCAGCAGTCCCATGTCCACCACGGTACGCAAACTGCGGCCGATCAGCCGCTGTATCTCCTGGGTACGCCCTCCCAGCTTCCCCCGCACCGCCTCCCGCTGTATCCTCTCGGGGGAGGAGCGGGGCAGCATGCTGTATTCAGCGGTCAACCATCCCCTCTTCTTGCCACGCATCCACCCCGGCACGTCCGGCTGGACGGTGGCGGTACAGATGACACGCGTGTCCCCCGCCTCGAACAACACCGAGCCGGGGGCGCTGGTGATGTAATCGTGCGTTATCTTGACCTTGCGTATCTCGTCGGGCTTTCTTCCGTCGGATCTCTTGTTCATCGCTCGCTATTGTACCATAGTATTGAGTAGTGAGTATTGAGTATTGAGTTGGGTTTGGCTTCGCCCCCCAATACCCATCACTCAATACCGACCTAAATCGCGGCGCTACTTCCCCCCCTCATAGACTATCCTGCCACTTTCCGGCCTGGAGATAACCCCCAGATGTGCCGCATATTCCTCCAGCGCCTTACGCCAGTCCATGCCGCTATTGTCGTAGCTTATCGAGCGCTTCAGCCGTTTCTCAATCTGCTGGCAGACGTAGTCGGTAGTGCTGACGCGGTAACGGCGTCTCTCATCCAGGGAACACTTGGTTACTATCGTCTTACGCCCCGCGAAACGGAAGCTGTAACTTAGCCCCGAGACCTGGAGCGCGCCGCTGCGGCGCGAAGTGTAGCCCTCCAGGATCTCCACCACTTCCTCCCCTGTCACGTAGAAGGTGCAGATGGTATTGTCAAAGGGGCTGACCTTCCAGATATCGGCCACGGTCACCTCGCCCGCCGCCAGGTCATCCCGCAGGCCGCCGGCATTTGTCAGGCCGATGTCGGCGTCCACCGCCCAGGCGAGGCCGTCGGCAACGAACCCCCCTACGGACTTTTCCCAGCCCTCACGGTCCAATCTCTCGGCAGCTTCGGCCAGCTTCCGGCCGAAGCGCTTGGTGAGCGATCTTTCTATCTTCGCCACCTTCCTCTTCACCGCGCCGCCAGGCTCCGCTTGAGCCAATTCCGCCGCCGTAACGAGGCGGAATTCGAAATCCATCACCTGGTCCTTCTGATCATCATAGGAAAACACCAGGTGCCCTACCGCCTTGCCATAGGGCGCGGCGGAAGCCACCACCGTCTGCCACCTATCCTCCTCCCCTTCCCCCGCATCCCTGATTATGCCCACCATCTTGGCCGCGTTGTGCCAGCCGTGGTCGTGGCCGCCGATGATAACATCAAGGCCTGTCATTTTCTCGGCCAGCCTCAGGTCCTTGTCGAATCCCTGGTGGGTGATGGCCACTACCAGGTCGGCCCTGCCCCGCCATTCCTCTACCTGCTTCTTCAGCGCGGCGCTTAGCCGGGTAAACTTGAAATCACGCACGTGCTGGTCGCCGATGCTGCGGTGCAGGGATCCGCCAAGGCCGCCGACCACCGCCACCCTGAGCTCACCAAGCCGCACCAGCACCGCCGAGGGAAGAAAGGGCCTGCCGCGGTAAAGGACGTTGCAGGAGACGATGGGCGTCTCCAGGTCATTGACCGCCGCCGACAGCGCCTCGGCACCGTAATCAAACTCGTGGTTGCCGAGCGTCAAAACGGAGTATCCCATCAGGTCAACCACCTCAAAGACCGCCTTTCCCTTGGTGACGGCCGAGACGGGCGGCCCCTGCAAGAGATCGCCCGCATCGAGGACAAGTACGTTCTTCTCCTCTTTCTTCACTTGCTTGAAGTAGCCGGCAATCGCCGCCGCTCCCGCCTTGCCCTGCTCCGCCGAGATATGCGCGTGCAGGTCGTTGGTGTGGAGAATGGTTATCTTGTGTACCTTGGCGCCGAGCGATGTTATCAACCACCAAGCCGCCAAGACGACAAGTATCGCGGATTTCGAAAAGCCCGTCGGAGACGGGCGCGCGGCTTCTCTCCACCGGATATCATAGCGAGAAGCTGCCATTCGGATTTCGGATTGAATCATCGCGAACACTTTTGCTATTCTCCCGCTCCCGCGCGCCGGTTCGCCCCGTCGCCGTTTCGCCGATTCGTTATCTCTTCCAGTCTTCTCCCGTATCCCTCCGCCTCCCCGTCCATCCCCGCGACCTCGCAGGCGTGAATCGCGTTGCGGCAGGCTGTGGCGAAGGACGGTTCTATCTCCAGGGCGCGCGTGAAATGCACCAGGGCCTCGGCAGAGCGTCCCCGCTCGAGGAGATATTCACCGAGCTTGTTGTGGAGTAAAGGGTTGACCGGGTCAAGCTCGCCGGCGCGATGCAATTGCACTTGTGCTTCAGCGTAACGTCCCCGCGCCGCAAGAAAAGTGAAGTAGTTCTCACGGTAGAGCGCCTGGCGCGGCGCCAGCGACACGGCCGTGATAAAACACTCCTCAGCGCCCGATAATCTCGCCTGATCATCCCCCGCCAGCATATAGCGGCAGTGTCCCGCGCCGGCCCAGGCACCCGCCAGGAAAGGGTGGCCCTTCGCCGCTTTCTCGAAGCAACGCAAGGCATGCGGTACCCTCCCCTGCCTAAGCAAGTCATGCCCGCGCAGGTAGTCGCGCACGCCAAGGTAGTGGCGGGTCCCTGTAAGTAACAGCACAACCGCCAACACCAGTAACAACCACCTGAAATTGGTATTGGGTACTGAGTATTGGGTATTGGGTTTTCCTAATCGGCCTACTGACAAGCCTACGAGAATAGGAAAGACGAACAATGTTCCACTCGAGTGCAAGTTGAAATCCACCATGGCCTGCAAGAGCATCGCCGTCGCCGCCGCACCCAGCCCGGCCGCGTAAAGCCTTTCACGCCGCGCAGAGAGAAGTACCAGGGACTGGACGAGGGCTACTATCAGCGCCAGGAACAGCCCCAAGCCGATGATCCCCAGTTCGCAGAAAACATGCAGGTATTCCGAATGAGCGTAGCGGGCATTATTGGCCCAAAGAACAGCGTCCTTGTATGCCGGGTAGGAATCACGGAACGCCCCCAGACCCACACCCTCCAGGGGATGGGCCACACCCATCTTGATTGACGCCTTATATATGAATAAACGTCCCAATAAAGACAGGTGGTCGCTCTTCACTTCGACCATCAACCGCTTAAGCATCGGCGACATACAAAGGAACAAAAAGGCGAAGGCAGTACAAGCCACCAACAGGGCAAGAATACGCCGGCGAGCGTAGAAACGCGCCAACTCCCGCTTGAAAACTACGGCCGAATATATAACGAGGAAGAGGAACGCCGGCAGAATCGCGAACATCGCGCCGCGCGACTTCGTTAATCCCCAAGCGGCCAACAACACGGCAAGAAACAACAAGAGCGCCACGCGCACGGCACGCTGCTTCAATGCCATCCCCTTCTTCCCGTCGGCTGTCCCGTCGATGGCCCTGCTAACGATGAAAGGAAGGGCAAACAGCGCAACAAGCGCCAGGTAAGATGCCAGGTAATTCGGATTAGTGAAAACCCCTTCGGCACGGCCCAGGCCCTCCCCTCCGACCTGCCAAAGACCGAATAGCGCCGCCCCCAACGCACCGGTTGCCAGGGCCACATATATAAGCGATGCACCGTCCGCCTTCGCCCCTACGGCGTGACGAGGCGCCTTAGCTGAGCAGGCAAGGTAGAGGGCGCCGTAGAAGAAACACACCGCGCTGAGAATACGCAGCAACTCGATGCCGCCGTTGAACCGTTCGCACGACCAGAAGAGGGATATCGCCGCCCAAGCAAGCAGGAGCAGAAGCGGCAGGTCGAAGGGGCTACGCAAGCTAAAGGCCCCCCTGGCGCGCGGAGACCGCGGCATCCTCGCTGAAGACGCGGAGAATAGCCCGATCAACACGCCGACGGCGCACAAGAGCAAGACGTAATCCTTCAATGCCCAGGCGGATACCGTTTTCTCGGGCATCAGTGGTATGATAAGTAGTGCTATGATCAGGGAGAGTTTTACTAGCATAGTTGGTACGACCGCCGGGACGGTGGCCGGCGGCAATCTTCCTTGGTGTGACATAGGAGATTGCTGCAGACGGCATACGGTAGACGGTAGACGGGGGGCTTCTTCTTTTCCCGTATACCGTATTCCGTCTACC
>CBDVCL010000192.1:0-5183 GCA_965372475.1 uncultured bacterium
CATCCCGATGTCAACCCGGGAGACAGGAAGGCGGAGGAGAAGTTCAAGGAGCTGAGCGAGGCATACGCCGTTCTCAGCGACAAGAAGAGGCGCGCCCAGTATGACCGTTTTGGCCATGTCGACCTGGGGGACATGGCCGGGGGCGGTTTTGGGGGTTTCGGCGACATCGGCGGCCTGGGGGATCTCTTCAGCGAGGTGTTCGGGGACATGTTCGGCGGCGGCAGGCGCGGGCACGGTGGTCCGCGCCGCGGACGCGACCTGGGCCACGACATCCGCCTCAGCTTCGAGGAGGCCTTTTCCGGCTGCGAGAAGAGGATAAAGGTGCGGCGTGCCGAGAAGTGCCGGGAGTGCGGCGGCCGCGGCTACGCTTCAGACGATGACGTCAAGACCTGTCCCGAGTGCGGCGGCAGCGGCCAGGTGAGGCGGGCGCAGGGATTCTTCAGCATGGTCAGCACCTGCCGCCGTTGCGGCGGCGAGGGCCGGAGTGTCGTGCGTCCCTGCCGCGCTTGCGGTGGGGATGGGCGTGAAACGCAGGAGCGCTCGATCAAGGTTCGCGTGCCGGCCGGGGTGGAGTCCGGCAGCCGCCTGCGCATGGGCGGCGAAGGGGAGGCGGGCCTGCACGGCGGGCCCAACGGCGACCTCTACCTTGTCTTCGAGGTAGATGAGCACGAGCTCTTTCGCCGCGAGGGAGACGATATCCTTCTCACCGTTCCCGTAAGTTACGGCGAGGCGGCGCTGGGGACGGAGCTCAAGATGCCGACGATGGACGGCATGGTCAAGATGAAGGTGTCGGCGGGGACTCAAGGCGGCAAGATCTTCCGCCTGCGCGGTAAGGGGATGGCACGCCTGGACGGTTACGGGCGGGGCGACCAACTTGTGGAGGTGGTGGTCGAGACCCCCGAGGGGCTTGACCGCCACGGCCGGGAAATGCTTAAAGACCTCGAGGAATCCCAGGGGATGAAGGCCTACCCCGCGCGGTCCGAGTACGAGAAACTGGTCAAGCGGTTGTTTGAGAAGGAGTGACAGCACATGGGGTGTAAAGGTATAAAGGGACAAAGGGACAAAGGGACAAAGGGACAGGGGCATAAGGGTACAGGGGTGTACCGAACCTTTAGACCTTTGCCCCCTTTCCCCTTTGCCCCTCTTCATTCGGCGAGAGAAGAATGACGCGACGCAGTTTCAGCATAACCGCCGAGGAACTACGGGGACGCAGCGTGACCCTGCGGGGACCTCGCCGTGCGCATTTCCTAAAGGCCTTCCCGCCGCGCAAACGGTCTCGCCTGGAGCTCTTGGGCGGGGGCGGCGAGATCATCACCGCTCGCTTAGCCAGGCAGGGAAGGGACGAGGTGGTGCTGCAGGTCACTTCTGTGCGGCAGGCCGTGGCGCGGCCCTTTCGGCTGACGCTTGCCGCGGCAGTGCTTAAGCCGAAGAACATGGATTTCCTGGTGGAGAAGGCCGCTGAGCTGGGGGCCAGCCGCATTCTGCCTCTCTTGACCTCCCGCACCGTGGCCGCGGGGAAGGGAGGGACGGGCAGGAGCCGTCTCGCCCGCTGGCGCGGCAAGGCCGCGGCGGCGGCGGCGATGAACGAGTCTCCCCAGCTGGCGCAGGTGCTCGAGGCAATGCCCCTCTCCTCGCTGTCTTTCGAGAGGGGAGAGCTGGTGCTGGCCCTATGCGCCGGCGGCGAGTGCTCGCTCTACGACGTGCTGCGGCGCAGCGCGGCGCGGCACCTGGTTCTTGTCGTCGGGCCGGAGGGGGATTTCACCCCCACGGAGCTGGCGGAGCTGGGCAAGAAGGGCGCGCGCACGGTGCGGCTGGGAGAGGAAGTCTTGCGCGCTGAGACCGCGGCCCTGTCGGCCCTGGCGATAGTCAACTCCATCTGGCGGTGGCGGTAGTCTCGTCACTTGTGAAGCGTTACTCGTGAAGCGCCGGCACGCTTCACGCTTCACGAAGGACGCTTCGCGTTTGATAGCCCTTGACATAATTCGTCGGCTCTAGTAGATTAGGAATAGGGTAAAACTGATAGGGGTATATATGGCTGGCGAAAAGGATGAGAAAATGCGCTTGGGGGACATGCTTGTCGCGGAGGGCGTGATCACCCAGGAGCAGTTGCAGAACGCTATCAATTACCAGGCGGAAAAAGGGGGGAGGCTGGGCAACGCGCTCGTTGATATGGGATTCGTCTCCCAGGACGTGATCATGGCCTTCGTCGGCACCCAGCTCGGCATCCCGCACGTGAACCTGGAAGACTACGGCACCATCCCCGGCACGGTACTGCAGGCGGTGCCCGAATCGCTCTGCGTCAAGCAGTGCCTGGTGCCCATCACCCAGCACGACAACAGGCTTACCGTGGCCATGGCCGACCCCTTGAACATGGTCGCTATCGACGACATCAAGCTTTCCACGGGTTTCGACGTCGAGACGGTCATCTCCTCGGAGGCCGACATCCGCGCCGCGATCGAGCGCTACTACGGCGTGGCCGCGCAGGACCAGCAGAAGCAGTCGTCGTCGGAGCCGACGACGGACATGAACCAGATAATCAGTTCCATGGGCAAGGATGGCAATGTGGAGGTGATGCACGAGGAGGCGGAGCAGACGGATATCTCCAGTCTCGAGGCGGCGGGCGAGGAGGCGCCCGTGGTCAAGGTGGTCAACGCCGTGATCACCGAGGCCGTGCGCATCGACGCTTCGGACATCCACATCGAGCCCTTCGAGGACAAGCTGCGTATCCGCTTCCGCGTCGACGGCGTGCTGCAGGAGGTACAGGCGCCTCCCAGGCAAATGTGCGCCGCGCTAGCCTCGCGCATCAAGATCATGTCCGACCTGGATATCGCCGAGCGGCGCAAGCCGCAGGACGGCAAGATAAAGGTCAAGGTACTGGGCAAGGACATCGACATCCGCGTCTCGATCATACCCGTGGCGATGGGGGAAAAGATATGCATGCGCATTCTCGACTCCAGCAACCTCTCGGTCAACCTCGAGGACCTCGGCTTTCTCACGTCTCCGCTCGCTAACTTCAGCAAAGTCATCACCGAGCCCTATGGCATGGTGCTGGTCTGCGGCCCCACCGGCAGCGGCAAGTCGACCACCCTTTACTCCGCCCTTTCCACGATCAACGATCCCGAGAAGAACATCCAGACGGTGGAGAACCCGATCGAGTACAAGCTTTTCGGCATCAACCAGGTGCAGGTCAACCCCGGCGTGGTGAGCTTCGCTGACGCCCTGCGCGCCTTCCTGCGCCAGGATCCGGACGTGATCATGGTCGGCGAGATCAGGGACCAGGAGACCGCCGAGATAGCGGTGGAGGCGTCGCTCACCGGCCACCTCGTCTTCGGCACCCTGCACACCAATGACGCGCCGCAGGCGATAACCCGCCTGATCCAGATGGAGGTCGAGCCGATAATGGTCTGCTCCACCCTGCTGGCCGCGGTCGGCCAGCGCCTGATGCGCAAGATATGCGCCGACTGCAAGGAAGCATACCAGCCCACGCAGGACGAATGGAACGATGTCACCCGGGTGCCGGCGGAGTTTAAGCCGGCGGAGGGGACACAGCCGGTGCTCTATCGCGGCAAGGGTTGTCCCAAGTGCGGCGACAGCGGCTACAAGGGGCGTACCGCCATCCACGAGGTGATGGTGATGAACGAGAACTTGCGCGAGAAGATCGTCAAGCACGCCAGCACCGACGAGCTCAAGCACGGCGCGCGCGAGGCGGGCATGGTCACCCTGCGCGAGGCGGCGCGGGTGAAGGTCATGCGCGGCGAGACCTGCTACCTGGAGATGATCAAGGTAGCTAAAGAGGACTAGCTTGAAGGCTGTCGCTCGTCGCTAGTCGCTGGTCGCTCGAACGGGCGACGAGAGACGAGCAACGAGCAACGGCTAGCAAAGAGGACGAGAACCATGAACATGACCATCGATTCGCTCATCCGCATGATGTTCGACCGGGGCGCTTCCGACCTTCATCTCACCGCCGGTGTGCCGCCGATGTTGCGCATCGACGGGCGGATGACGCCGCTGGATTTCGAGAAACTGCGCCCGGACACTTGCCAGGCCCTTATTTACAGCGTGCTCACGGACGAGCAGAAGGAGAAATTCGAGCGCGAGCAGGAGCTGGATTCCTCCTTCGGCATAGAGAGTGTGGGCCGCGTACGCATGAATATCTTTCGCCAGCGCGGCGCCGTGGCCGCTGCCCTGCGTAACGTGCCGACAAAGATAGCCACCCTTGAGGAGCTGGGCCTGCCCAAGATCACGCACGAGCTGGTCAAACTCCCCAAGGGGTTGATCCTGGTCACCGGGCCGACAGGCAGCGGCAAGTCTACCACCCTCGCCTCGATGGTCGACGTGATAAACAACACCAACAGCGGGCACATCATCACCGTCGAGGACCCCATCGAATTCATCCATACCCACAAGAAATGCATCATCAACCAGCGCGAGATAGGCGCCGACAGTAAGAGTTTCCCTAACGCCCTCAAGTACGTCCTGCGCCAGGACCCTGACTATATACTCGTCGGCGAGATGCGTGACCTGGAGACCATATCCGCCGCCCTCACCATCGCCGAGACAGGCCACCTCGTCTTCGCTACCCTGCACACCATCGATACCATCCAGACCGTCAACCGTATCATCGACGTTTTCCCCGCGCACCAGCAGCAGCAGGTGAGGATGCAGTTGTCGTTCGTGCTCCAGGCCGTGCTCTGCCAGCAGTTGCTGCCCAAAAGTTTTGCCGGCGGTCGCTGCCTCGCCGCGGAGGTGATGATACCGACCATGGCCATCCGCAACCTCATCCGCGAGGAGAAGGTGCACCAGATCTATTCCGTCGTGCAGACAGGCCAGGAATACGGCATGCAGACGATGAACCAGTCCCTGCACTATCTATACCGCACACAGCAGGTGTCGTACAACGAGATATTCTCCCGCACGCTCGACCCGCGCGAACTGCAGGAGATGGTGCAGAGGGGCAAGTCGGGCGCGCCGGCGAAGGAGTAAGAGGCAAGAAGCAGGAAGTGAAAAGTAAAAAGGAAAAAGGAAAAAGCCGAAAGCCCTACGAAGCCCCTGCGTCTGCTTGTCAGCAGACAAGCGCAGGGGCGAAGTAGGGGGTAAAGTGCAGTAGTGGCGCCCGTCAACGGGCGCCCCCCCCCCACGCGGGGATGTTAAACAAGCCGGCGAGGTGTGGAAAAGGGGTAATG
>CBDVCL010000193.1:0-5134 GCA_965372475.1 uncultured bacterium
CGCGGGGCGAAGGGCTCAGGGCGGGAAGGGCCCTGAGGGCAATCGAAGGGCTAGCGACTACCATGACCTCACGAGAACTCCACGACTACTACCTGGACATAATAAGCGGCCGTCGACGCGGCATCGTGGGTGCGCTCATCTTCCTCGTGTTGTTGTTCGTCTCTCTTGTCTACCGCCTCGTGCTTTGGCTGCGGCAGGGACTCTATCGCCTGCGGCCGATGAAGCGCCTGCCCTTGCCGGTGGTCAGCGTCGGCAACATAACCACGGGCGGCACGGCAAAGACGCCGGCGGTGGTCAAGCTGGCCGGGATGCTCGGCAAGCGGGGCAGGAAAGTGGGGGTGGTAAGCCGCGGCTACAAGGGGGGCGACGAAGCGATGATGCTGGCGGGGAAACTTTCCCGGGCGCTGATCCTCGCCTGCCGCGACCGGTATGCCGCGGGACTACAGGCGGCGGGGGACGTCGGATGTGATACCTTGATACTGGATGACGCCTTCCACAAGCGGCACGAACTGGCGCGTGATCTGGAGATAGTGATGGTGGACGCTTTAAACCCTTTCGGCTACGGCCGTCTTCTGCCGGCGGGCCTGCTGCGCGAGCCCCCCTCGGCCCTGGCCGACGCCGACGTGATAATGCTCGCCAACACCGACCTCTGCCGCGATGCGGCCGCCGTGGAGCAGGGCGTGAAGAAGCATGCACGCGGCGTGCGCGTGTTCCATTGCGCCTGCAAGCTCGTGGCCTTGCGGCGTCACGAGGGAGGGGGCAAGGTGGCGGCGCGGCAGATGAAAGGGAAGAGCGCCTTCGCTTTCTGCGGCTTGGGCAATCCCGCTTCCTTTGACGGCCTGCTGGGGAAGCTGGGCGCGGCAAACGTCGAGAAGCTTGCTTTTCCTGACCACCATGCCTACGATGAAAAGGACTTCAAGCTCATCAAGCGCCGCGCCGCGGCATGCGATTTCATCATCACTACCGAGAAGGACGCGGTGAAGGTGCCGCTTGGTGCGTTGGCTGGTCTATTGGTCGCGGAGGTTGAGCTTGTTGTTGATAGGGAGGAGGAGTTTGAGAAGGTGGTCTTGAGGGCGTTGAAGCTGTAAGCGGGTATTGAGTAGTGAGTATTGGGTATTGGGTCAAGGACCCGCGCGCTATCAGCCACTCAATACTCAATACTCAACACTCAATACTAATAAAGGGAGGAACAACCAATGACCGGATCCGAACAAATGAGCCTATTCATCCTCATCCTCATCTATGTCTTTCCCATCGCCTTGTCGATGTGGGTGGCTATCCTCTCGCTCTTGTTTACGCACTACAGCTATGTGAAGCTCACAGGCGAGGTGAAGAAGAAGGACAAGCGGGCGATGCGCTTCGGGCACGTTGTCGTCGGCGTGTTCGCGCTCGTTGCCTCGCTCGCTTTCGCTACGGGCGTGTTCTTTTCGATTATGTTATTCAGAGTTCTGACGGTATAGGAGGTTGTCGCGTGTCACGTGTCACGTGTCGCGTATCCGGTTGACGCGAGACCCGAGACCCGGGACGCGAGACAGGGAACAGTGAAGACACTCGTAATAAGACTAAGCAGCCTAGGCGACGTGACACTGGCCACCGGTATCCTCGATCCCACGGGCAAGGCCAAGGTTGATTTCTTGACGAGAGAGGAATATGCTCGTCTTCTCGACGGGCATCCCGGCATCGGCCGCGTGCTGGCGCTGGGGCGGGGAAACGCGAGGTTGTTGCGCGCGGAGATGCTGGCGGGCAGCTACGAGGCGGTGCTCGACCTGCAAAACAACGCCCGCTCCCGCCTGCTCAGTCGCCTGGCGCGGGCGCGCACGGTGAGGGTGAAGAAACAGTCGGCACGGCGGCGCCTCGGCATCGTCTTTCGCCCCTTGCTCAAGGGAGTCAAGCACCGCCTCGACACCTACCTGGAAGCCGCGGCGGAACTGGGGCTAGAGGGCGGCGGTGAACCGCGCTTGTTCCCGGGCAAGAAACTGGTGCAACAGTGGCGGCAGGCGCTGGTGGAGGGCGGGGTGGCGAAGCTGGTAGGCATCGCCCCTGGCGCGCTCTGGAAAACGAAGCGCTGGCCTTTGGCAGGCTACGTTGAGTTGATACGCGAGCTTGCCCGGGAAGGGGAGAGGCGATTCGTGCTCGTGGGCGGCTTTGCCGACCGCAAGCTCTGCAAGGTGATAGAGGCGAAGGCGGGGACGAAAGTGGTAAACCTGGCGGGCGGCACCGAGGGGATGCAACTGGCAGCCCTGCTCTCCGCCTGCGACGTGCTGGTCAGCAACGACAGCGGTCCCATGCACGTGGCGGGGGCTGTTGGCACTCCCGTGGTCGCCATCTTCGGTTCCACCACGACGCGGCTTGGCTTCGCTCCGCGCGGCTCGAAGAACGAGGTGGTGGAAACGAAGCTCTGGTGCCGCCCCTGTGACGTGCACGGTCGAAGGTTTTGCCCGCTCATTCATATGGGGTGCGTCAAGAACGTGAAACCGGAGTCGATGGCACAGGCGGTAGAAAGGTTGATGTAGGCTTCTCTCGTGAAGGTGAATGAACATTTTGTTCGAGCAGTTATGAAAATATGGACTATTGCTTTATTGCTAGTTGCTTTTTGCTCTAGTCAACTCTTGTCAAGGGATCTAGAGAGGTGGCTGGAAATACAGTCGAAGTATACTGATACCGAAGCGAGAAAGCCAGCAACACGAATCCTGTGGGAGGAAAGCATCGAACACAACGGGAAGAAGTTCTCGCTTGTGTATGCCGACATAAATGTACGGAAGGATACGGATTCCGAATATATGGTATATACCCAAGGTTACGTTCTTTATCTAATCCCCCGCGAAGCAGATTATAGAATAGACAATTTATATGAGAAAAGCGTCTGGGCATCCAGATTAACGGATGTTGGATATGTCCGGGAAGAAGATGCTTGGGTAGGGTATTTAGACGAATTCTTTGGTTCTAGCGATAAAGCGAAATACGAAAAACGCCACCAGGTTTTGACGATACAACTGCATGGTCCGAGTAACGATCCTGAGTGGATGCTGTTTGGATTCGATTCACAAGGACGCTTTCAGGCACGTGTTTTGTTTGTAGGATATGTCCGTGTGTTAGAAAGATTGAGCGAGGAAGAATATGTAATCGCTGGTGATAAAACTGAGTATCACGATAATAGAAGCGGCAGTTTGCTATATTGCGATAAGCTTTACGTTATAAGCATGGCTAACGGTAATGTGGGAGAATATAGCGGCGAAGACACTTGTGTGGCATGTAGGGGCGTTGGACGACTCCTGAGTGGCGTGGAGATGAAGATCTATCAATCGATAAAGGATACAATAGATAACAGTAGCGATTATTCAGTAGTCTCATCTGCGGGGAGGAGGGTGGACGTAGGAAAGAGATGTAGAGAAAACGGCAAAATATTCTATTGGATAACGGTTGAAACTGGCGCTTATGGGTGGATAAGTGAAGAAAGCGCCAAGTATAATGTAGTCATGCATACAACAGATTAGCTGTAGTTAATAGCACAACATGTCCACTTTATCAGTCATAGTCTTAACCAAAAACTCGGAACGCCTGCTGGAGAAGTGCCTGCAGAGCGTGGAGTGGGCCGAGGAGATTATCGTGCTGGACTCGGGGAGCGACGACCGCACCGAGGAGATAGCGAAGCGCTTCACCGAGGGATTCTACGCCGTGCAATGGCGCGGCTTCTCCGCTACGCGCAACAAGGGCATAGAGATGGCGCGCGGCGACTGGATCCTCGTGCTGGACAGCGACGAGGTGCTGGAGCAAGGCAGTGCCGAGGAGATAAAGGGTATCGTAGCAGGGGCGGGCAATGCGGACGGCTACTATATCCGCCGCCGCGCCTATTTTCTCGACAAGCGCATCCGTTTCTGCGGCTGGGGGCGCGACCGCCAATTGCGCCTCTTCAAGAAAGGCAAGGGGCAATTGGACGAGAAGCGCAAGGTGCACGAGGGTGTGGTCCTGGACGGGCAGACGGGAACGCTCAAGGCGAGGATAGACCATTACAGCTACCCCACCATTGAGGGGTACCTGCGCCGCATGAACGTCTATACTTCGCTCTGGGCTGAGGAGAGGCATGAATCGGGGGTGCGTGGCGGCGCCCTGGCGGCACTCTTCCGCGGCCCCTGGACCTTCTTCGAGATGTACGTGCTGAAGCTGGGGTTCTTGGACGGCTTCACGGGGTTGGTGTTGTGTGTCTTGAGTTCGGTGTCGACGTTCTCGCGTTACCTGAAGCTTTGGGAGTTGGGGAGGAAGTAGGGGCGCTGCTCGCTGCGCCCACAAGGGAAGTCGGAAGCCGGAAGTCGGAGGTCGTGCATTGTAGGGGAGCCCCACTGCGGGCTCCCAAGGGCGGCCGCGGTGGGCCGCCCCTACGGTGATTCATCCACGTCGAGCGACAACATGGTTAAGAGAAGAAGCGGACGCAAGCTCTGCTGGAAATGCGGCACTAACCTGGCCCTGGCGATAGAGCTCTGCCCCAACTGCGGCGAGAAACAGGACGAGGCGCCTGAAATCGCCGAAGACGAACTGCGCTGGACCTGCCCCTACTGCAAGCGGGAGATGCCGCGGCGGGAGCGGGGTTCGCATGTTTGCAAAGAGATGAGCGACGCGCGCATGGCCCGCGCGCGGGAGAACATAAAGGCGCCGCGGGTGAAGACGGGCATAGGCTACCACGTCTTCATGCTCGCCTCGCTCGGCCTCTTCCTCTGGGGCGTGGGCGTCTTTGCGGCGGGTAGAGGTCCTATCCTCTCGCGCAAGATATCGATGCTCCTGCTCTTCCTCCTGATAATTGCCTTTGTCCAGACATTTGCCTTCATAAGAAAGCAACTCGTGGGAGCGGGTGGGCTGTCGCTGATGCTGTACAATACGAACATCCTTTTGCTTGTGCTGGCGGTGCTCGTTTTCAGCAGCCGGGGCATGGATACCGCGCGCGCCCTGGCGGCGGTATGGTTCGTGAACACTTACCTGCTCCGCTCCCTCGGGCGCAAGAAGTTCGTCTTTTTCATCGGGCAGTATGTCTTGCTGGGCGTAGTTATCGGCGCGGGCATTCTTCTCGCCCCCGCTGCGGCGATGGAGAAGTTTGAGGCCCTGGTGGTATTGTTTGGCGGGGTGTTGGGATAGCAGGTCTAGT
>CBDVCL010000194.1:0-5119 GCA_965372475.1 uncultured bacterium
CTTATAATCCCTGAGCTCGGCCTTTCTCCCCTGATCCTTGCCGCGCGCCACCTCCGTCGCCTCGGCCGCGTGCTCCTCGCCGCTTGCTCTCTTGCGGAACTCGTAGACCAGAGAAGCGTTATAGCTGTTGCCCAGCACACCGAAGGGAACGAAAGCGAAATTAACACCTACGTTGCCGTACCTCACGCCGCCGCCATAGGAGAGACGGCCCTGGACCGTTTCCATGTTGTAGCCGACACGACCGTAGAGCATCCTCAAAAAGGAATACTCGCCGCCGAAATTAGCGTAGGGCTCGGGGCCGATGAAGAGAGACTTGTTGAGCTCGCCGTTGACGCTCAACACATTGTAACGGTCCTCCATCAGGCGCATGCTCAAACCGGCCTTGAGCCATGTCGGCAGGGGATCGGGCACTCTCTCGTAAGTGATGCCGGGACCCAGGTTGAGGATACTGCAACCGGCGCGGAACCTGCCGGCAAACTCGTAGAGCGTCCCCAGGTCAAAAGCGCATCCCATCGCCGTTGAGCCCAGCAGATAGCTGTAGTAATACTTGGCGCTGGCGCCGTAGGCCAGCTTCCCCTTCAGCCAGCGCGCGCAACCCCAGGTGACGACTATGTCATAGGCCGAGGCGTCCGTCATGTAGCCCAGGTCGTCGGTCTCATAGAGCTCGTCTATGCCCGAGTAATAGATGCTTGCCCCCATCGTACCGACGCGGTTCCGCGGCAGCACTCCCGCCAGGTACTCGTACCTGGCGCCGGCAAAATACTGTATGTGATCGAATTCTACTATGGGGATGCCGATGGTGGCCAGCCCGGCGGGATTCCATTGCAGGCAGGATGCGTCATCGGCCAGGGACACGAACGCCTCACCCATCGCCGTGGCGCGCGCGGAAGTCTTGAGCTCGAGAAAATAGGCGCCACTCTCACCCGCACCGTAAAGATGCGGCGTTGAGAATAATATCAAGGCAGTGGTGATATACTCCCACCACCGTTTCATGCTTGGTTTCACAATACCCCTTTATGCAAGAAACGCAGCGTCAGGGCGCCACTGGCGCCGAAATTGTGCCCCTTGATTATACGTTTGAAGAATAGATAAGTAAAATATAGAAACAACCTTGTGATGGGGCCTACTACTGCCGGTTGATACTCAGATGCACGATGAGGGTGCCGTGCTGGCTGGCGGGTACGACCGGCGGACCGAGGCGAGAAAGCCCTAAGGCACCCAGGCCGTCGTAGAATTCATCGTATCTTGCGGCGGCTATTTCAACGCTTGCCGCGCTGAGGCGGCCCGTGCCGTCAAGCGTTGAAGCGGTGACTCGTCCGCCAAGCGATCGGGCCAGGTCTGCCAGATCGCGTTCAAGACCGCCCTCTGCCGTTTCCGCCTCGTTTTGCCTGGAGACGGGTGCTCTTGCTGCCTTTCGCCTCGGCTGTTCCTTCTTTTTCGCCGCCGTCTTGTCCGCCAGGCCGGCCACGACCGCTTCCTCCGCCGACAGTTCAAAGGAGGACTCCGCCTCCGCGTCCTCCGCCCCGCCGCCTGTCTGCCGACGGGCAGCTGGCGGGGCCGCGGCAGCCCCTATTCCCACCCTCGCCACCACCATGGACAACTGGATCTGCTCCACCGCGTCCTTGTCTTTCATCACCTTCGCCACGCCGCGCTGCCGCGCCTTGCCTTGCGGCGCCTTCGCCACGGCCTTTTCTTCCCTCGCTTCGGCCATGTCCTCGGCATATGCCGCGGCAGGCGCTTCCTCCTGTCGCACCTCGGCTTTACGCCCAGTGTATGCTACCGCCGGGGCCTTCTCATCCTGCGCCTCGCTCCGCTTCTCGGCTACCTTTCTCTCCAGCAACTCGCCCGGCTTCTCCATGCCCGGTGTACCCGTGAAGCGGTGCCACATCAGCGTCATCAAGAGGGCCAAAGCCGCCGTGGCGGCGACCTTTGCTCCCGCCGGCGAAAAGAGCCAGGCAAAGGGCTGTTGCCCGCGTCCCTGCGTCTGCCTGTCGGCAGACAGGCGCAGGGATAGGCGCTCAAGGAAATCGGCGGGAGCGCCCGTTCTCTCGAGCGACCCCATCTCCTTGAAATAGGCGCGTAATGAGGCCAGTTCCCTGGCGCACTCAGGGCAGGAGGCGATGTGCTTCTTCATCTCCGCGCGCGCTTCCTGCGCCAATTCGCCCCGCAGGTGATCTTCCAGGTTTTCGCGACACTTATCGCAGTTCATCGTAATTGCCTCTCTAGTCGCTCCCTCAGGCGCTGGCGCGCCCGCGCCAGCTTGGATTTGACCGTGCCCAGGTTGTCGCCGCTCACCTTCGCTATCTCCTCGTAAGATAGCCCCTCTATATCGCGCATCACCACCACCGCCTTCTGGTCAGGCGGCAGGGCGTTGATCTCCTTTTCCAGTATCTTTCGCTTCTCGCTCCCCTCCAGCACCGTGCTTGGTGTTCCCTTGCCGTTGGCTATATCCCTTACTCCTCCCTCTTCGTCGCCTGATTTGAACCGCACCATCACCCGCTTCATGCGGTGTGCCAGTGAAGTGAGCTTGTTCTTGCAGGTGTTGACGGCAATACGGTAAAGCCAGGTGGAGAAAGCCGCATCGCCCCGGAAGGACGGCAAGCCGCGGTATGCCCTGATGAATACCTCCTGCGCCGCGTCATCGGCCTCCTCCCTGTTCCCCATCATCCTGCAGCACATGTTGAAGATGCGGTCCTGGTACTTCAAGACAAGGTGGTCAAACGCTTCCTTTTCTCCCCTCCGGAAGGCCTCGATCCACCTGTCGTCCTCGTTTGCTTCTATCATTTAGACCATTCAAACGCCGTTTTGTTCGCATTAATCTTGTACTCGCATCTCCGCGCATTATGCGCCATGCGCCGCGAGGAGTCAAGCGTGGTATGCGGATGGGACGCAAATCGGTTATCGGTAGTCGGAAATCGTTCCCTCTTATCGAAAACTACTTTCAAGCCGCAGGATTCCTCCGCCTGCCCGACATAGCGTAAGTGCTTGTAAGGGCAGGTTTCAAACCTGCCCCTACTTGCTTCCGACTCCCGACAACCGCCACCCAATCAAAGTGCCTTTATGAACAAAACACCCTCTCCCCCTTGACAGCCCCACACCCCCCTGATATCCTTTCTTTAGGCGTACAAAGGGCGCCTCCTCGTCTGCGGAAAGGGTATAACCCACCTTGCCTGGGAAGGTTTCCGATGAACCTTCTTTCAGCCTGAGCTTGCAGACGCCGGGCATGTCATTGAAAGGAGGTTATCATGGTGAAGTCCCTACCTGCCAGGCCGAGCCTGGAATTCCTCAAGAAAGAAGCCAAGAAGCTTCTCTCTGCGCACAAGCGCGGCGCCAAGTCCGTTTGCGCCTCGCTCAAACTGCATCACCGCTTCAAGGATTCCCCCGATGCGGAGATGCTCGCCGCGAAGCTGGCCCTGCAGGAAGCCCAGCACGCGCTGGCGCTGCACTACGGCTTCAAGTCCTGGAAAGAACTGACGACTAACGTGAAAACACTGGAGGCAGAGATGTCCACCGAGATAGGCTTCAAGAACGTGAAACAACTGGCGGCGCTCGACGACCGCGGCATCCAGCTCATCCTGCGCGAGATAGACACCAACGACCTCGCCGCGGCGATGCTGGACGTTGACGCAAAACTCAAAAAGCAGGTTCTGAACAACATGTCTAAACGCGCCGTCGCCCTGCTAAGAGACATCATGGAAGCAGGGAAAGGCACGCTCTCCCCTGCCAGCCGCAAGGAAGCGGCTAAGCGCATGCTCGCCATCGCCAACGCCTTGCTCGAGAACGGATCGATTACAAAGGACGGCATGGGAAAGACTCCACCACCATCGGCCAAGACAAGCGACGATTTCCCAAGCCTCCAGGACTTGCTCAAGCAGGAGCCGCTTTCCACGCGCGACACCGAAGAGATGATAAGAGCTTTCAGGATGATGGCGGAAACGGCGCGGCGCGAGGGGCTATTGTCGCTGGAGACGATCATAGACAACCACGTGGATGACGAGCTGACCAAGCTGGGACTGCAACTGATCGTGGACGGCACCGACCCCAACTACGTGCGCGAGATAACGACCACGCGCAAGAAGGCCCTGCTCGCCGCCCTGGAGAAGCGCCTCGATATCATCATCACCGCCGTGCTGGGTATCCAGTCGGGTGACAATCCCGCCATCCTCGAGGAGAAGTGCAGGGCGTTTCTGTAGTGTGACGGAAGTACTTCAGACGGGCTTCCTACAGCGGACGTGCAGGAAGTAGGCGCCGACGCGCGTGTCGCGTACGTCGGAGCATTTCTTGATGGTCTTCTTGTCGGCGTATGGCTCGCCCACCCGCTCGATTACGAAGCCGCCGTCTATGAGCATGTTGAGCCAGGTGCTGAGCGTGCGGTGGAAATAGGGCACCTTGAATTTCGGGTACTTCTTCTTCTCTTCTTCCGTGGACATGCTGAATATCCATTCCTCCACGTAGCCGTCTATCTCTTCGAAGTATCTCCCCACCTCTATCGCGTATTCCATCCCCTTCTTGTCGCGCAACAGCTTGTGATAGGGGGGAGCGAAACAGGGGTGGATTATGGAAAACTGGAAGAAGCCGCCCGGCTTGAGCACGCGATGTACCTGGCGCAGCACCCGCGCGTGGTCGCCCATATCCATCAGCGCCATAAACGACACCACGAAATCGAACTCCGCCTTGCGAAAGGGCAGCTTGTGCCCGCTGGCCACGCAGTAGTTGATACCCAGCGGCTTCCCTTTCTCGCTTCCCCGCGCGGCGAGGATGAAGTTCCGCGCTATGTCCACGGCCTTCATCTTCGCGCCGCGCTTCGCCACGAGGCGGGTATTGTGCCCCTCGCCGCAGCCGACGTCCAGGCCCTTTAGGCCCTTGACCTTGGGCAACATCTTCAGGAAGCCGGGGGTGTTGATGTAGTCACGGTAGACGTCCCTGCCCAGCCGCGATAGCGCCGTCCAACCCAGCGCGTTCTTGTTCCAGTATTTCGCCAGCTCCTTATCGTTCATGATAGTCGTCTTGGTTACGATTGTTGCGTGTTAACACAAGTGTAGTGGCCGACCACCGCGTCGGCCACCCCCGCGCCCCCATGTCTTCCTGTCGGAAGACAGGAATGGGGGCAGACGCGGGG
>CBDVCL010000195.1:0-5117 GCA_965372475.1 uncultured bacterium
AGGTGGCCGCGGCGCTCGAGCAGGAGGTAGTCGCTTTTCTTCAGCCGCGCCGGGTCGTCGTGCCAGGCGGCAACCAGCTCGCGCATGCCGACCTCGTCCGCCGCGGCCGCCAGCCAGTAGATGATGCCGCGGCCGTTGTAGAAGTTGCCCAGCGCCACCTGCTTGCCGTAATCGCCACGCTTGCGCGCGTTGTTGTCCGCCCAGTTGTTCGCAGCCGTGGGTGGGATGTCGTCGTTGAAGCGCACCTCGTTCAGCCACTTGTCCGGCTTCAGATCCTTCTGGATGGCGAGCCAGAAATAGGAGCGGATGGCGTTCGCCTCCCACTTGCCGTAGCTGCGGTAGTTGGTGCCGATGATCTCCGCGGCGACCAGGGCATTCAACCCAGGTCGCTTCGCCAGTATCTTTTCGAGCGAAGACACGAGAGCGAGGTATTTCTCCCCGGCCTCCTTCGCGCCGTCCTTCTCCTTCATCTTGTTCTTGAAGTTCCAGATGCTCGCGCCGTAGCCGGTTATATACTCTTGATAGAGCGTCTTTATCTCCGCACTGTATTCCTTCCCCAGCCTGAGCACCTGCGGCGTCACCGTCTGCCAGACGCCCCAGGAGATGAAGCCCATCAGGTCGTTGCCGGGAGGCGAATGGAAGGCCCACAGCCCCGCCGTATCTCCCTCTCTTCCCTTGCGCGCGATCGTCGCGTAGGATTCCTGCAGGGCGTGCGCCATCAGGTCGGCCAGTCCCACTTCGTCTTGTCCCCTGTACTTGTGAAGCCAGAGCACCGTATCGTAGGAGAGTCGCAGGACCCCTTTCTCCGCGTCATTGCCGCAGTGCTCAAGCATCAGCACATACTGCTTCTTCAGCGCCGCTTCGCGGGACATCGCAGCGTAGTCTATTGCTTTCGGCTTAGCGAAGAGTGGTGCCGCGAAGAGAACCAGGCTGATTGCCATGGGGCTCAACGCTATCAAGCGCTTCAGTGGACCTCGGATCTCGGATCTCGGAGCTCGCATGCTTTTATATGCCTTTAGGCCGACGCGGAGGTCGGCCACTACGCTGATATTCTATTCTTGTGGTGCCCACAAGTGAACATAATTTGGTTCCTGCCACGCATGGCTGACGATGCCCATCTTACCTTTGCCCAGTTCGATGGCGATGGCCCCGTCGTGGTGCTCGAAGCGGTCGTCCAGCACGTAGCGCTTCCAGGCGCGGCCGTGCGCATCCGCTTTCTTGTAGACCATCAAGCGGCATCGGCTGCGGTAGGGCTTGAAGGGGTCATGCTCTCCACATATGATCTCCAATTCCCCGTCGCCGTCCAAGTCGGCCACCTCCACGGAATGGCCGCAGCGCACCTTGTCTATCACGTGCATGCGCCAATCCTCTTTCAAAGGATTGGCGGGGCACTCGAACCAGGCGAGGCGCGACCAGGGCAAGTAGCCCTTGCTATAGTCTAGCACCTCTTCCCCGGCAACGATATCCCATCGGCCGTTTTTGTTAACGTCCATGAGGCGCAGGCGCGCGACCTTGAAATCGCCCAGTATCCTCTTCGCCTTGAACCCCTTATCGCCCCTGTTCTCGAAAAGCCAGGGACCGGCGATGATGTCCACCTTGCCGTTCCCGTTAACATCGTGCGCTATCATCTCCTCGCCGTACTTGACATCGCAGAGCGGTCGGCGCTTCCACCGCTTCGTCGCGTCTTCCGGCATGGCGAAGATCTCAGGCGTGTGGCCGCCACCCTCGTCCGCGTCGTGGTAGCCGAGCACGAGCGCCGCCCCCCCGTCCTTGCCGAAGGGACCGACCACGCTGCCGTGCGGCCAGTCGCCGCTGCCCTCGCCTATATCATGGCACTCCCACTTGCCCTTCACGGGGTCGAGAGGTTTGAGCCAGCAAACCTTGCTGCACATCTTGCTGTAGGCGTCCTTGGCGCCGGGTCGCCCCCTAAGGGCTATATACTCCTCGCGACCGTCCCCGTCAAGGTCGTAACGGTTGATGACCTGGTAGATGCCGGGGATCTCGTATCTCTTCCAGTCCCCGTTGCGGTACCACCAGGCACCGCAGACGACGTCCGCTTTGCCATCGCCGTCCACGTCCGACGCCATTATCTCCACCGCGGTGTAGGGCTTGGCGCGGTCGAGGAAACGGTGACGGTAGTCCCGGAGCGGCGAGTGTTCCTTCGCCTTCTTCCAGTAGTGCACGCGCGCCAGGTGGAGGTGATTACCCCATTCCTTTCCCGCCACCTCCGCCTCGCCGTCACCGTCCAGGTCGTGCATCAACGCCTGGTGGCTTCCCTGGCCCACGCTGATGATCTCCTTGCGCCAGCTCACCCCCTTATCGGCGCTCACATACTCCATGAGCCGCGCCTCGTGGTTCCAGGGCTGTTCCCATCCCCCCGCCGCCATCTCCGCCAGGAAGAGGCGCGTCTCTTTCCCTTTCTTGCGCGCCTGCAATGAATGGGCGAAGACGAGGCCGCGCTCGAGCTCGTGCTCCGCCCACTCGCCCCTGCCCCTGTTCTCGAACCAGGACATGCGGCCGTCCGTGTACTCCGACTCGGCGAGCACGATATCGGGCCTGCCGTTACCCGTGATGTCCAGCGCCGCCGCGCGCACCATCTCCCTGAAGCCGGGGGCGAATTCCCTTCTCTCCCATTCGCCTTTGAACGCGCCGCCGCGCGGCGGGCTACCCGCCTTCGCCGAGGCTCCGGCGTGGTACCCACCTTCGCTTTCCTGCGAAGGTGGGTAGAAGATGCTCGGGCCCTGTACTATCTCCGCCCTGCCGTCGCCGTCCACGTCCGCCGCCGCCAGCCCCTCCGCCGCATAGCCGGTGGAGAGAGCATGTTTCTTCCAGCGCTTCTTGGGATCCTTGCCGGGCTTATAGGCGAAGAGGCCCGGCGTTGAGGTATAGAAAGCGACGGCGACGAGCTCCTTCTTCCCGTCGCCGTCTATGTCGTGGAAAAGCATGTCGTGCGCGCTGCCCGCGCACCTGGGGTCAATGACGTGTTCCTGCCAGTTGCCCTTGCCGTCCGGCTTGAACCAGGAAATGCCGCAGACCTTCCCACCCGAGCGGCCCGTCTCGATCACTATTTCCGGCGTGCCGTCGCCGTCCACGTCCTCGAGGCAAAGGCCGACGTGGAAGCGCCCTCCGGCGATGACCCCCTTTTCCGCCGTGGCGGGACGGTACCAAAAGAGGCCACCGTTGCCGCCCACCACCATTTCCTCTTTCCCGTCGCCGTCTATGTCGCCGACGTCCAGGCAGGCGAGGTCAACGACGTCAAGCCCGGCGTCGAGGATGATGTGTTCCCAATCCTTTCGTAGGTCCACGAGACTAAGGTCGGACATCGTGCTCGTTCCTTGTCACGTGTCGCGCGTCTCTTGTCACGCGTCACAGCCTGCCGCAAGAGGCGACACGAGACCCGTGACACGGGACACGCGACGGACATTTTCTACCGCTCTAATTCCGCGAAATATCCTGATAGGAAGACCAATACACACTGGTATCCCTGCGACATCTCGGTGAGCGTCCAGTTCATGGGGTCACTGCGCCAGTGCTTGGCGGGATAGGCGGAGATGCCGCGCGGCTCGTGCATGTTCGCGCCACCCGCGAGCACGCCGGGAGGCGCGGGCTGCCAGGCATTATGTTGCTCGCCCCAGATGGAATGATAGATGGTGGTGGTGCGGCCGCCGTAGCCTGACACCCAGCAGGTGTCCACAGCGTTGCGCCCCATGACGTAGTGCAGGCAATCCGCCGCCATCTCAACGTACTCCTGTTTCGGGCTGAACCGGTTCGCCATCAGGGCGAAGTAGCCGCGGCGGCCGATTAGGGAATTGGACCCCCAGGAGTAATGGGTGTGGTCCCACACGGGCACGCCGTAGCCGTCCACGCGCCAGGTCTTCACCGACCAATCGGCGAACCCCTTGAGCAAGGTACGGGCCTTTTTCTGCACGCCCTGCCACTTGCGCTCGGACACCGCTATCTCGGGAATGGCACAGTCATAGGCGGCCCATATCAGTTGGTCCTGACGATGTTCAGCCTCAGGTTCGCCGACCACGCTGTCGAAGTGCTCAAGCACCATCTCAAGGTATCTCCTCTCGCCCGTCGTCTCGTAAAGCGGAATAGCCACCGTCATCAAGCGCACGGCCTCCGCGCCGTCCTTCTCCAGACGGTCATAAGACAGCACCGCAGCCGCGAGGTAGCGTTCCCCCTTCTGCTTCAACTGCGGCACTTCCCGAAAGGTACGCGCGGCGCGCGCCCAACAGGCGGCGGCCATCGTCGCCGATTGGCGGGTAGGCGGCAAGAGGCGGCGCTCGTTGTGCAGGGGAAGTCCCTCGTAGCTCGGTGCAGCGCTCTGGTGGATGCGGTCGTAGACGTCACCCGCGCGTTCACCTTCCGTTATCTGCATCTTCAGCATCCAGTCCAGCTCCCAGGCCACTTCATCCAGCAGGTCAGGCACGCCGTTGCCGCTCTCGGGGATGTTAAGCTGGCCGTCCTTCATCGCTTCTCTTCTTATCTCGTAAAGGTCGAGGGGATAATATGTGGCGTGGCGCATCCAGCCCGCGTACTTGTTCATGTCTCCCGCGTCGTGCCAGCCCCCCGTTACGTCGCGCGCTTCACCCCCGTCGCGCGGCACGGCCGCGGCGTCCATCAAGTGGCAGGCCTCATGCGCCCATTCCTCCCCCGCGTGCTTCGCGGTGAGTTCCGTGCCGCAGCGCTGGAGATAATAGAAGCGCGTCACGTCGTAGAAAAGGCGGTCGTATATATCATCGCGTATCTCGAAAGAATGAGACGTTCCGACCCCGGCCGCTTCAAGCCGGTAATGCCCCGCCTCAGCCAGCGAGGAGAAATCCGCGTCCCAAACGGTATCGCCTGAGGCCGGGTCAGCGATCGCCGCCTGCTTCGCCACCCCGCTGAAAGCCGTCTCCCGTGACGGCATCCTCACGACACGGAATTCCTTACAGGGGTAGCTTATCTTCGCCACTTTCTTCATAAGCGGGCGGTAGCCAAGCTGGTTGAGCTTGATCGGTGGGTATATCGGTTCAGGAGAGGTAGAGCGAAAGACAACATCCCTTATATATATAGAAAGCGCTCCCTCGTATTCCTTGTCGTTCTCGAAGCGGACGAGGAAGCAGGTGTCG
>CBDVCL010000196.1:0-5108 GCA_965372475.1 uncultured bacterium
AAAATGGAAAACACCTTTTGCGGGACTGAACTGGACTGCTGGTAAGCCGCGCGACCTTTCCTCCTATGGAAAGCTCGTCCTTGTCGCTTGCCGCCGCTGGCAAGCGTCGCCCAAGAACAGCCGCGCGGTGTTCGAAGTCGCCTTTGGCTCGGGCCAGGACCCGGAGAACCTGCCCACGGGCGTCGTCGAGATACCCCTGGGCGAAGAACTCTCGGTGATCGAGATCGAGATGCTCGCTTTCGAGATCCCCGGCTGGGTATCGGGAAGATTCAAGGTGGATCAGGTGGACTGGACCCGGGTGCGCGGCATCGAGCTCTTCATCCAGGCCGAAGGCTCCACCACTTCCGGGGAACTGGAATTGATAGAGATAAGGGCCGCGAAGTGACCTCTGCGCTCTTGATATCCCCTCGTATATCAATGATTCCTGATAGAACAAGTCAATTGGTGAAATGACATGAAGAAGACCGGGCACTGGTTGAGCGGGCCTATCTTGATGATATGGGCAGTGGCAGGCGCGGACGCCTTCGCTGAGACTATCAGGGGAAAAAGCGGTGCCTTCAGCATCGATGTGCCTTTGAGGATACCGGTTTTGGGATCGGTCTTGGGCGCGCTGTTCTTGCTGGGGGTTATTGTTTGGGTGGTCGTGTTGGTGAAGACGAGGAAGCGGGAACTCGGGACTCGGAATTCGGGGTTCGGGGTTGGGGAAGAAAGTGAAGAAGAGAATGGGAGGGAGGACGTTGAATAGCCGCTTGCTCGCAATCGTAATAGCGTTACTGGCAAGTGATTCGCTATGGGGAGCAGCGGTGGAGAACGTGGTCGCGAAGCAGGGGATGTGGAGCGACGATGTGTATATACACTACGATATCATCGACGAGGGGGAGAGCAGTTGGCGGGTGAGCGTGAAGATACGGGACGGCGACGGGGAGTTGGGCATCAGCGAGGGGGCGCTGGCTGGTGACATCGGGGACATGGTTGCCGCGGGGAAGAAAAGGCGTATCACCTGGCGCGTGGGGAGGGATTACGCCGAGCTGTGGGGCGAGGGCTTCGTGGTAGAGGTGACCGCCGTAAGGGTGACGGGGGAGCTGGTGATCAGGGGCGATGACGGCACGGAGATATATGTCGACGGCGCCAGGGTAGGGGAGCTGACGGAGGGGGAGTTGGTATTAACGGACCTGGATGCGGTGGAGCACAAGGTCGAGGCGAGGAAGAAGGGGAGTGATGATTACCGGCGGGAAGTCAGGATCAGGGGCGGCGCCAACCAACTGCGTCTGCCGGGCGAGGCGGGGACGGGCGACCTGTTGGTCAAGGCGCCGCACGGAACGCGTATAGTGGTCGACGGCGTAAGGAAAGGGGAGATCAGGCGGGGCAAGTTCACAATGCGCGGTCTGCCCGCGGGGGACTACGAGGTGGTGCTGGAGAATCCGGGCGGCTCCCGCGACGTGGAGCTGAGATACAGCGTGCGCATAAAGGAGAACGAGGAGGCGGTGATCAGGGTGGGTGATGTGCGGGCACTGTTTGCTGTGCCCGCACAAGGCAACGGCATCCTCTCTGGCGTGGTACGCCACTATCTTCCCGGCACGAGCATCGTCGAGGCCTACGCAGGGGCACGGGTGATGCTCTGCCGCGGTGGGGAGGAGCTTCGTGAGGTGAAGGCGGATAACTCAGGCGTCTTCCGCTTCAGCGGCCTGCCGACGGCCCGATACAACTTGAAGGTGCGTGTACCCACAGCGCATCTCAACGAGGACGCAAGAGGGATCAAGGTCGTGGACGGGCGCGAGACCGCAGGGATCAGCGTGCTGATCGAGAAGGAGTTCATCCCCGGCGAGCTGAACGTCTTCTTCCGCAAAGGAATGGCCGAGAAGGAGGCGCAGGGGATACTCAAGAGGCACGGCCTGGAGTTCGTGAAGAGGGAGAGGGCGAGAGACTGCTACCTGGTGGAGATGCCCGAGGATTGGTACGTGCCGGACGTGGTGAGCGCGCTGAAGGCGGAGCAGGGAGTGGCAGAGGCGATACCGAACTACTATGTGTTCTATAAGAAGTAGGGGCGCGGAGCTACTTTACCATCTTCACCGAACGTGGGGCTACTTCTTAAGGACGTCCAGCAGTTGACGAAGGTCATATATCAGCCAGTCGGGATGAAGGTCGGCGAGTTTTTCGCGCGGCGTGAAACCGTAGCTGACGGCGCAGATGCGGACCCCCGCAGCGCGGGCAGCGGCGATGTCGATGAGCGAATCTCCGATCATCAGCGTCTCGTTCCTCTCCGCGCCGTGTTCCTTCATTATTTCGCGCAGGGGAAAGGGGTCCGGCTTCTTTGTCGGGAAAGTGTCTCCCCCGTATACTTCCGCGAACAAGCTTCTTATACCCAGGTGCTCCAGGACAGGCGTCGAGTAGCGGTGGGGCTTGTTGGTGAGAACGACCATCTTCTGTTCGCTCACGCCCCTGAGGGCATCAGCAACGCCGGGATAAAGGACGGTGTTGTCCACGAGGTGCTCCTTGTAGTGCGCGCGGAAGAGATCGATGGACTTATCCAGGCCCCCTTGGTTTGCCCCGGCGGCTTTCAGGCTGCGCTGCATCAGCCTGCTCAGGCCGTCGCCGACGAAACCGGCGATGATATCACCGGCAAGCTCGCGCAGGGAGAGGTTGCGCAGGGCATGGTTGACGGCGCAGGCCAGGTCGGTGCGCGTGTCGGCGAGCGTGCCGTCGAGATCGAAAACGAGTAGTTTGTATGCCGCCATGGGGAGTGCCCTTGTTTTGCTTCATTATAGTCGTTGAGAGGCAGGTGGTCAAGGCGGGGAGCTCCGTCAAACGTCAGAACGTCAAATGTCGGACGTCAAGGGAAACCACCGCGACGTTGGACGTTAGGCGTTCGACGTTGAGACGAGAGACATGTTTGGGTTGAATATCGGCATTACTGATGATACATTACCTCCATGGACTACAAGGGCAGATACAAGGCGTTTGACTTCAGCCGCATCAAGACGTACCCCCTCGCCAAGCGCAAGAGCAAGGTTGGCAAAGAAGAACTACTGCGACCGGGAAACATCCCCGCCGCTGCGGGAACGAAGGCGGATGCCCCGGACTTGCGTGCCGTGGCAGATGCGGTGAAAGCCGCGCGGACGGGAGGCAAACCGGTGATCCTCTTCACCGGCGCCCACATCATCAAGAACGGCTTCGGACCGCTGCTGTGCGACCTGATGGGGCGGAAGCTGGTGACGCTGGTGGCGATCAACGCCGCCGCGGCGATACACGACCTGGAGCTGGCCCTGGCGGGGGTGACCAGCGAGGACGTGCCGGACGCCCTGCCGCGGGGAGAATTCGGCTTCGCGGCGGAGACGGCACGGCTGATAAACGGCGCTTTCAGTGAGGGGGAGAGGCGGAAGATCGGGGCGGGGGAGGCGCTGGGAGGATTGGTGAGCGGCGAGGAGATGCCGGCGAAGACGGAATTCCCGCACAGGGAATTGAGCGTGCTCGCCGCGGGCCACGCCAGGGGCATCCCCGTGACCATGCACGCTGGCATCGGTACGGATGTCATCGACAGCCACGCGTCTTTTGACGGCGCGGCCAAGGGCGGCTGTTCCGGGCGTGACTTCGCCATATTCTGTGCGGAGGTAGAGGCGATGAAGAAGGGCGGCGTCTTCCTCAATATCGGTTCCGCGGTGACGGGCCCCGAGGTCTTTCTCAAGGCCTGCTCGATGGCGGCGAACGTGGGCAATGCGCCCACGGGAGTGGTCACCGCCGTATTCGATTTCCAGCCTGCCGACCCGGCCGACGTCGACGACGAGAGCAAGCCGGGATACTACCGGCGGGACGTGAAGAGCGTGGTGGTCAGGATACCTGCCGCTTTTAACGGCAAAGGTTATTACATACAAGGCGACCATGCGTCGACAGTGCCGGCGTTGTATGAGCTGCTTGTGGGCTAGTATCTCGTATCTAGTATCTGGTATCGCGTGTTATGCGACACGGGCCTGTCCTGTTATGCGTTACAAATATCTCGCTGTGAGCTACCACACACGTCTTATCATATTCTTCCTGCTGCTGTTCGTTGCCCTCGCGTTTGCGGCAAGCCCGCTCGCCTACTCCCAGCACCGGGATGATTTCCAGGAGGGCATCGCTTATGCCGGCTGGTGGCATGATGCCTATGAGCTTGCCGAATCGGACGCGTCGCTGGAACAGCTTGCCGCTACGGGCGCGGCATGGGTGGAGCTCGTGGTCTGGTGTTTCCAGAAGGATAAGTCCGCCGTGAGCGTGTACAAGGACCTGAAGAAGACGCCGAGCGACAGGAGCGTGGCCCACGCTATAGAGAAGATACATTCCCTGGGATTAAAGGTGATGCTCAAGCCCTACGTTGATTCGGAGGACGGCGTTTGGCGGGGCGAATTCAAACCCAGCGACCGCGACGCCTGGTTCGCCAGCTACAGCGAGCTGATGCTGGGCTACGCCGAGATGGCGCGCGACCAGAAGGTGGAGCAGTTCTCGGTGGGATGTGAGTATAACTTCATATCCAGGGACGGCGCCAGGTGGCGCGACCTGATCTGGAAGATAAGGAGTGTTTACGAGGGCCCTCTGGTCTACTGCGCCAACTACGACGAATACCGGGCGGTGGCTTTCTGGGACGCCCTGGACTACATTGGCATAGACGCCTATTTCGAGCTGGCCTGGAGCGATGTGGTGGATTACGAGGATATCAAGCACGCTTGGCGGCAACATATAGATGAAATAGGTGCTTGGCGGACGGGAATCGGCAAGCCGATCATCTTCACCGAGATCGGCTATTGTTCGCAGGATGGTGCAGCGGCCAAGCCATTTAGTTGGCAGATAAGCGAGAAGGTGGATCTAAGGGAGCAAGTAGAGCTGTACCGAGCGGCGCTCGAGAGCTTGTGGGAAGTGCCCTGGATGGCGGGGATGTATTGGTGGGCTTGGGAGCCCAGGCCGGACGGCGGCGGCATGAATGACAGGGGGTATTCACCGCAGGGCAAGCCGGCGCTTGATATTCTCAAGGCGTGGTATAGTCAGTAGCTAGCAGTTAGTAGCCCTTCGATTGTGCTCAGGGCCTTTCTCGCCCTGAGCGAGCCCTTCGATGCGCTGTCGCTTTCTCAGGGTAGACTCCG
>CBDVCL010000197.1:0-5105 GCA_965372475.1 uncultured bacterium
TTGACTGCGGGCGGTAGAGCAGGGCGTTCAAGAGGGCGGCCGCCGCGGCCCGCCACTACTGCTCCCTACCGACTCTCTTCTCTTTCCTTCCCTGCCGCGGAACTCGTAGGCCAGCGAAGCGCTGTGGCTGACCCCAAGCACACCGTAGGAAACGAAAGCGTAATTCAAGAGCACGTTGCTGTACTTCAAGCCGGCTCCGTATGTCAGGCGGCCTTGTTCCGCTCGCATGTTGTAGCCGACCCGGGCGAAATAACTGCGCAGGAAGGAATACTCCGCCCCCAGGCTGAGATAGGGGACGGGGCCCTTGAAAAGGGCCTTGTTTATCTCCCCCGTCAGCGAAAGGGCGCTGGCACGATAGTTGAGCGGCCAGACAGTCAGTCCCAGTTTCAGCCAGCGCGGCAAGGGATCGGCCACCCGCTCGTATTTGATGCCGGGGCCGAGGTTGAGAATGCTGATGCCGGCGCGCAGATACCCCTGGAAATCGTAAAGCGCCCCGAGGTCAAGCGCGACCCCGGCGGCTGTGGAGCCGAGCAGATAGCTGTAGTAGCACTTGCTGTTCGCCCCCAGGCACAAACCGGGGCCAACTCTCCTGCCGTACCCCAAGATGCCGTAGAGATCATAGGCCGAAACGGAGGTGGCGAAACCGACATCGTCCGTGGCAAAAAGATCGTCTATGGTCGAGTAATATAAGCCAAATCCAAGATTGCCGATGCCGCTCAGGGGCAAACCTCCTGCCAGGTATTCATACCTGGTATCGGCGAAATACTGCCGGTGATTGAATTCGATGACCGGGACGTCAAGAAGGGCCAAGCCGGCGGGGTTCCACTGCAGGCAGGAGATATCATCGGCGAGTGAGGCAAAGGCCTCGCCCAGCGCCGCGGCGCGGGCCGAGTTCTTTATCTTCAGGAAATAGGCGCCGGCTTCGCCGGCGGCTTGAAGAGGAGAGACCACGACCAGCACGGCAAGACAGGCAACCCCAAAGAAGATGAACGGATACACTTTCCCTGCTGGTCTGCCCAAGTGTACGACCCTGGTTAAGCCGTTGATGTGTTTCCAAATTATATACGATTCTCACGCGGAATATGTAATATAACAAAGGGGCGGACAACCAACAAAGGCGTCGATATTCCATTATGATTCGTATCCGATCAAGGTGGTGAAGGAGTTTTTAGTCGAGAAAGGGGTGGAAATAAGACGGGAGGGATAACCACCCCGCACAAGCAAACAGCCCGTTAACAAGTAGGGGCGCAGCATGCTGCGCCCCTACATACGTGGCGGTGGTAATGGTTCCCAACGTTCTTTTCGTTATTCGTCCTCCCCCTCGCCTTCCGGCTTCGCCGCCTCGATGATCTTGCTGGCGACGTGCGCGGGCACTTCCTCGTAGGTATCGAACGCGGCCGTAAAGTAACCCCGCCCCTGGGTGATGGAATTGAGATCGATATTGTAACGCATGATCTCCGCCTGGGGCGCGTGGGCGCTGATCACCATCTTGCGCCCTTCGTCTTCCGTCCCCAGCACGCGGCCACGCTTGCCGTTAAGATCGCCCATCACGTCGCCCATGAACTTGCCCGGCACGAACACCTTCAGCTCCATTACCGGTTCGAGCAACACCGGCTTCGCCGCCTCGAACGCCTTCTTGAAGGCCATCGAGCCCGCGATCTTGAAGGACTGTTCCGAGGAGTCGACATCATGATACTTGCCGTCGTAGAGGCTGACCTTGACGTCCACCACCTGGCAACCGGCGAGGATGCCCTTTTCCATGGCCTCGCGGATGCCCTTCTCCACGCCAGGGATGTAGCTCTTGTCTATGGCACCGCCGCGGATCGCGTTGACAAAATCGAGGCCCGCGCCGCGCGCCGCGGGCTCTACGCGCAGGAACACCTCGCCAAACTGCCCCCTGCCGCCGGTCTGCTTCTTATGGCGATGGTGGCCCTCGGCTTTGCCGCGGATCGTCTCGCGGTAGGCGATACGCGGCTCGCTCAGCACCACCTCGACATTATAATCATCCTTGAGACGGCTGATGATTATATTGATCTGCGTCTCGCCCATGCCGGCGACGATAGCCTGCTTGGTCTCCGCGTTTCGCGAGAAGCGCACGCAGGGATCTCCCTCGGTAAGCGTCCTCAGGCGCATGCCCATCTTGTCCTCGTCGCCCTTGGACTTCGGCTCCACGGCAACGGCATAGGTCGGCTCGGGCAGGGAGAGGGGCGGCAGGACCACCTTCTCGCCCGAGTACAGCGTATCGCCTGTATATGTATGCTCCAGCTTGCTGGCCGCGCCCAGGTCACCCAGCCCCACCTGTGTAACCTTGTTCTTGCTCTCGCCGGCCGGCATGTAAAGATTACTCAGCGACTCCTCTTCGTCCCTACTGCCGTTCAAGAGGCTCTCGTTGGCGCGCACCGCGCCGGAATAGACACGGATTAGATTGAGCCGCCCCTCGTAGCGGTCGGCGGCCGTCTTGAAGACGAAAGCGCAGGTCTTGCCGTCAGGGACAGGCGCCACGGCAACGTCACCCTCTCCCTTTGCCTCGCCCACGTCGAGCGGCGAAGGACAACATTCCCTCATGAAATCCAGCATCGGGCTTATGCCGATCATCTTGCGCGCGGAGCCGCACAGCACCGGGAAGAGCTCACCCCTGAGCGTGGCCGTAAGCAGGCCCTTGTTTATCTCCTCCAGGGAAAGCTCCCCCGCGTCGAGGTACTTTTCCGTCAGGGCATCGTCGGTCTCGGCAACGCTCTCCACCATCTTCTCGCGCAGTTCCTCGCACTTTGCCTTCATATCTTCGGGCACGTCTTCCTCGCCCGTCTTCTTCCCGTCCGCGCCAAAGGCCAAGGCTTTCATCGTGCGCAGGTCGACCACGCCCTTGAACCCCCCTGCGGCGCCCACCGGCACCAAGAGGGGGGCGACCTTCAAGCCAAAGGCCCCGCGCAGCTCTTCGAGCACCTTCTCAAAATCGGCGTTTTCCCGGTCCATCTTGTTAACAAAGATCAGGCGGGCTTTCTTCTCCTCCGCCGCCGCCTCCCAGGCCTTCTCCGTCTGCACCTCGACACCGGAAGCGGCGCAGACGGTCACAATGGCGCAGTCGGCCACCCGCATGCCTCCCAACAGGTCCGCGGCGAAATCGCCGAACCCCGGTATGTCGATAAGGTTGAGCTTGCACTCCTCCCATTCGCACGGATAGAGCGCTGTATTTATCGACATCTTGCGTTTCTTCTCCTCGGCCTCTGTATCGAAATTAGAGGTGCCGCGGTCGACCTCTCCCAGCTTGGGGACGGTGCCCGACGCGTATAGGAGGGCCTCGCCAAGGGACGTCTTCCCCGAGCTGACGTGCCCGACCAGGCATATGTTCCTTATGTCTTTCGCGTCATATTGCCTCATTATCTTCCCTTTCGTTATGAGTAGCTGCTGTTGATAGAAGATGAGGATTCTATCAAAAGGTCCAACTGTTGGCAAGCGCTATTTTAGTGAAGCGTCCCTCGTTCTCCTCCAAAAGCTCTGCGTTTGGGCGGCCGTAGTAGGCCGCCCCTACGCTGTTCCATCACCGTAGGGGAGCCCCACCGCGGGCTCCCACGGGCGGCCGCAGTGCGCTGGATTCCGCGAAGAATATCAAGGCCAGCGGTCGACCGCTACTACCATGCCAGACAAAGTCTGGCGGTCGACACCCGCCCCTACGTTGCGGCCTGACGCACGAGCAACAAGCAACGAGCAACAACGCTCATTCACCTATTACTTTAACGACTAACCTCTTATCCCTCCTCCCATCAAACTCGGCATAGTATATCTGCTGCCAGGGGCCGAAGTCCAGCTTGCCCTTGGTCACCGGCACCAGGACCTGGTTACCGATGAGCAGGTTCTTCAGGTGGGCGTCCCCGTTGACCTCGCCGGTGCGGTGGTGGCGGTAATCCGGGCCCTCGGGGGCGAGCTTCTGCAGCCATTCCTCGATATCGCCTATCAGCCCCTGCTCGGCGTCGTTGATGTAGACCGCGGCGGTGATGTGCATCGCCGAGACGAGGCACAGGCCTTCCTTGATGTTGCTCTTGGCGAGGACTTTCGCCACCCTCTCGGTGATGTTGACGTACTCCCGCTTCGCCTTGGTGTGAAAGGTGAAGTATTCGGTTGTAGACTTCATTGGATACCTCCTGTTTTTGTCGCTTGTCGCTTGTCGCTCGTCGCTCGTGCTTCCCTCGTATCTTCTAGCAACTAGCGACCCTTCGCCTCGCCCTTGGCTCAGGATGGCTCGCCTGCACTGAGCGAACGAAGTGAGTCGAAGTGCTCAGGGCGAGAAGGGCCCTGAGGGCAATCGAAGGGCTAGCGACGAACGACCATACTATGTTAAAATACCACCATGCCCCGCTTCTACGTGCTGAAATTCAAGCTGACCTTCAGAGACCTGGGCGGCATCGTCATCCGCACGGTCAAGAAGATATACCACGATGACTGCCTTGGCTTGGCCACCCAGGTATCCTATCACTTCACCTTCTCCATAGTGCCCTGGCTGATATTCCTGGCGATACTCATCGGCTACATCGGACGCCTCGTGAACTACCCCATGGACCTCGACGCCTTCCTTGTGAATTTCATGCCCGCGGAGCAAGCAGCGGTGATCCAAGACAAGCTGTCGCATTTGATCAAACTTAACTCGCGCGGGCTGATGTCCTTCAGCGTGATCCTGATGCTCTGGGCCTCGTCGCACGTGGTCAATTCCCTGACCAACGCCCTGGACAAGGCCTACGGCCAGAGGCGGAAACATGCCTTCCTCATCAACCGCCTCTATTCGATGGTCTTCATCCTCATCTCCGGCCTGCTGGTGCTCGCTTGCTTCGGCATCCTTTTCTTCGGACCTGCCATCTCATTACACGTATCAAATACGCTCGGCCTTGATACGCATCACGAAAGCCTGCAGATCCTCTGGGGCGTCGCCCGCTGGCCGCTGGCCTTCCTCGTGCTCTCCCTACTGCTCACCTGTATCTACCGATACCTGCCCAGCAAGAAGCACCCCTTCCTGCTGCTCTGGCCGGGCTCGATGCTTGCCGTCGTGCTCTGGATGGCGCTGACCCATGGCCTGCGCATCTACCTGCAATACTCGCCCACCTTCAGCAGAATGT
>CBDVCL010000198.1:0-5103 GCA_965372475.1 uncultured bacterium
TTGCCGATCCCGACACATCTGTCCGCGGCGGCTTAACTGGAATGTGACACACTGACGCTGAAGGCGGCGATCTTGCGTCCCTTGACGCCTATCGTCGAGAGCTGGCGCGGGCACGCCATGCAGGTGGTGCGGGACGCAGGTAAGATTCGGGCAAAGCCGGTCATGTGCCGGACACAACTTCGCCCCCTCCTCGCCCCCTCGCGGTTGGGGTGCCGGGGCCGCGCCTTGAGTTCGTCGGGACGCGTGTCCGGGCCGCTCAGGGGCGCCGAGACGGTCGGCAGAGAAGAGAGTTTGCACGAAACTGGCGTGGAGATAGCATTCTGGACGTGAGGAGGTCCGCGGTGGGCTTCCATATGGGAAATCCAGGGCAACATTAGGACTCAAAATGCACCGATTTCTACATTTCTTCTTCTCCTTTGCTCTACTCGCCACTCTTGCCCAAGCTGAGCCCGGCCACGACAAGGCAATGCTGGAAGCGGCACGGAAATACATCACCGCTTCTCGCCAGAGCCCTCCGGACGGCAACGGCCTGATGGCGGTTCCGTATTGTGTCTGGGGTGATTACGAGGAAGCCAGTCGCGTCATTCTTGCGCAAAGGGTCCGCAACACCTGGGGCTATTGGAATATCTATGAAATGATGGTCTGCTGGATGCGGTTCAGAGACAAACTGAGCCCAGCGGCGAGAGAGCGTATTGAGCTGGCCTTTACCCTTCAGATGAAACACCATTTGAAGAAGAGTCTCAAGATGAGCCCAACCATGGGCAACGTCAATCACCCGCTCAGCAACATCATGACCGCGATACTGGGCGGTGAGCAGTTTGGCAATGCGGCGATGGCTGCCAAAGGATACGAGGGTTTCAAGAGCTTTGTGGACCATTGGGAGGTCGCAGGCTCCTACATCGAATTCAACAGTCCCACCTATCAGGCCGTGGACATGCAGGCCTTGGCGATGCTGCATGAATTTTCGACCAGCCCTGAGATATCCAGAATGGCCAAGATTCTGGAAGAGCGTCTGTGGATTGAAACCGGGGCGCGCTATCACAAACCGACCTGGTCCATGGGGGGGCCCTATGCACGAAGTTACCCCTGGGATGATGTGGGTGCCGCGACCGACGTCCAATACTACTATCGTCGTGTGCTCGGAGATCAGGTTCCTCTTCTGTTTGATGTGACCAAGTCGATGTATCGCATGGATCATCGATTGACCTGGCTGGGCCGTTCGGCGGTGCTGAATTACTCCTGCCCGCCATATATCCGCGATCGCATGCTCCAACCCCCGGGCGTCCTCAGTTACGTCTCGTCATCGTTTCCCAATATCTACCCGGATCGGGTGTTCTTTCTCACCACGGTTCTCAAAGGCAACTACACGGTGGGCACCACTTCCGATATGTGCGCCAACCCGTCCAGGCAGGATTTCGTCGCCCGTTGGCTGAAACGCGATACCGCGGACAAACTCATCAATACCAGGACCATGCTGGTGAGCCGCGGCGTCAAGGCCGATCCTTATACGGATAAGCCGGTGCCATACCTCAACCAGGACGAAGGCCACGTCCTTGCCGTGTATGGACTCAGTAGGCGTCTGCTTAACAAGCCCGTCAGCGAGATGGCCGTTCAGGCCGAGTTCAGTTACGACGACGCATTTGAAGAAATCCGCTTGGGCAACAAGATCATCAAACCGCCACTGGCCAATGCAACCGGCGGCGGTGTCTATGCGTTCAAGGATGGCAACGTCTATGTGGCGCTGTTGCCCCTGAAGATTGCCGGTAGCGCGTCCGAGCCGGCCGTCTCCATCACCGGAGCCCCCGACGGCGATCCGCTGGCCCTCAACTTCTTGACCGTTAAGATGACGGCATACCGTGGGGCGGAGAAGTTGTTTACAGAAAAGGAAAGAGCCACCGCATACATGGGCTTTTGTATCCGGTTTGTGAATGCCGAGGAATACAAGTCGTTTGACGCATTCACCGCTGAGGCCGCCAAGTGGACGCAGCGCTCGGTGATCGACGCGAATAACAATGTTACCGTGACATGGGATACCGGCAGCAAGAAGATGTCCACGACCTTCAATATTCGCAAAGGGCGGATTCTTAGCCGGGCGGTCAACACACTAAAGAAGACAAAAGACTTCCTGGTCGATGGCACGCTGACCCGCATGCAGGCCGATGGAAATGTCAGCTTCAACAAATGCGTGATGAAAACAACGAATAAGGTTCCCGCCCTGATTCATGCGGATGCCGGACTCAAGGCCTTTGTCGGCATGTCGCCAAGCGCCCGCAAGACGCCCGTCCGTTTCGAATCCCCTTTGGGCACGGTGACTGTCGAAGGCATGTACTGCGGCAAAGTTGAAATGCTCGGCGGCGATCCGATCATCATCAACGTCGAAGGGGGCAGGCTTTGGGGGGGCTTAAGCTATACGGCAAGATCGAAGGCGAGGGTCTATGTGAATGGCTTGCCGACAGGCGCCCCCGCTGTATCAGGCTCGATACCCGCGTTGGAGGATCTGGTTTATCATTTGTTGAGAAAGGACAATTGAATGAAAAGATGTTTGTTGTCCGTTGTAGTATGTACGCTGCGGGTAGCACCCCTCCTTGCAGGTCTTCCCATTACTGATACGACTACCGGACAACTTGATGCTTCGCCTCGGATTGCGACCGGACCTATCTGCAAACACCGGTCAGAGCTGGACAGAACCTGTCGAAAGCCGGGCACAACTTTGCCCCCTCCTCGCCCCCTCGGGTCCGGGGGCCCCGGCCGTGCTTGTCCGGGAAGGCGGGCCAGCCAACGTTCGTAAGCGTCCTCACGGAAGGCTGGGAGTTGCTCTTGTCGGAGTCGGCAAACCGGCCCGCCGCTGGATATCAGGACGAAGGGCGGCGTGGCCTGCGACATGTGGCTGGGCGGGCTTCTGAAGCACTATCGGAGGGCAGCGTGGCAACTGTGTTGCACCCGCCAGGTTGCGACACCCCCCCTTGGTCCTGATCGGGACAAGGCATTCTGTGACAACAGGTTGTACTGGAGCGCCGCTGGCTTATCATGTGGTTGAAGCCAAGTAGTCAGGGCGTGTATTCTGAAGAGGATGCATCCCCGGACTGTTGAGAAAGGAAATTGACGATCATGAGAGGCCTCTTCGTTGGTGTGGCATTGATGTGCGTGATGACATCAGTAGAAGGCGCCGGTGAACTTGGCGAGGGCGTACCCGACCTCACCAAGGGAGGGAAGCTGACGAGGATAAACAGGCGCTGGGTGGGCCCCGTGGGCATCTTTTGCGGTGCCTGGCGACCCCATAACCGCAGGCCGGCTCAAACGAAGTATGTCCGGCAGCTCCTGGTGCTGGAAGTCGACAAGGGGTCGCCTGCCGACGGCATCCTGGCAAAAGACGACGTGATCCTTGGCGCCGACGGCACGGGCGCGGCAAAGGTGCCGCTGTTTGAGAGCGCGCCATGGGGCATGATCCCCATCGCCGACGCCATCACCGAGGCCGAGGCAAGAAACCCGGCGCTCTTGAAGCTGCTGCGCTGGCGCAAGGGCAAGACAGAGACGGTCACCATCAAGCTGGAATCACTGGGCAGATACTCCGATACCGCTCCCTATAACTGCCAAAAAAGCAAACGCATTCTCCGAAAGGGCATCAAGGCGCTCTATGAGTCCGACGATCCCGGCAAAGCTGGACTGGGGATTCTCTGCCTGCTGGCTGCGGATGACCCCACAAATCCCGATAATGACAAGTACCAGGCCAGGGCCAAAGAGTGGGCGCACAAGCTGAAATATGTCGGCGGCCCCTGGTTTTCCGGTCCCCAACTCATGGTGCTCTCCGAGTACTACATGAAGACGAAGGACCAGGCGATCTTCCCAAAGCTCGTCAAAGCCGCGGAACATCACGCCAGGGGCGTAAGCTGGTTCGGCACCACCGGCCACAGGTGGTGCGAAAAGCAGCCTGACGGTTCCGACAACGGCCGGATTGCAGGCTACGGACCGATCAATTGCAGTGGTGCACTGGGATTCCTCGGCCTGTCGCTGGCCCGTAAAGCGGGAGTCAAGAGCCCGGTTGTCGAGGCCGCCAATGAACGCCAGCGTATCTTCTTCGGACACTTCGCTTTCAGAGGCGGAATCGGCTACGGCGAGCATGCCTACGCGATTGGCGGTGGCTCCGGGGACACCAACGGCAAGCACGCCATGACGGGGCTTGCTCTCGGATTGCAGGAAGGAAAGGAAGAGAAGGCCAAGTTCTTCTGCAGAACGGCCACGCTCGCAACATATTCGAAACGCCAGTATGCTCATGGCGGTTCCTACTTCGGGCAGGTCTGGCACCCCATCGGAGCCGCCCAGGGGGGCGTGAAGGCCGCCAACCTGCAGTTCAAGGAGATTCGCTGGCATCTCGACCTGAAGCGCCGTTGGGACGACACAAGAATATACGACTCCAGCGGCAACTCCTACAAGGAGTTCGGTTATGAGGCCACCGCGCTGCTCTTCTATGCCATGCCCCTGCGCAATCTCTACATCACCGGGCGCGGTCAGAAGGAATCGCTTCAGTTCAGCGACGCGGAATTCGACGACCTCGTTGCCACCAGGGACTTCGATGCGTCTAAAGCCACCACACAAGAGCTGATTGCTGCGCTCTCCCGTTTTCAGGGGATGCGCAGGAGTGCGGCCGCCGGGCAGTTGGCTCACCGCATGAAAACGACGCCCGATTCCGAGGAATGGCCGGCTGTCTTTGATCAACTCCTGGCCCTGGCGTCTGACACCAAGGCCAGCCCGACGGGGCGTACCGGCGCCTGCAGAGCACTGATGGACATCAAGAACAGGAACAGGACCCAGACGGCTACGATGAAGAATGCGGAGATCGCAAAGACAGCGGTCGCCTTGTTGAAAGACCCGGATCCATACATCAACTTTGGAGGGGTAAGGGTCCTTCAGAGTCTTAACCCCGATGACGTGCGGCCGTACGTGAACGAGATTCTGGATGCCGTCATCGCGTCAACCCGTCCCACCTTCCCGCTTGATGAGGAGGATCCGTGCCGATGGGCACACGGTGAAATGGGTCAGCTCCTGTTTAATACTACAACGCTAGTTCTCCTAAAGTGGCATACCTGTGTGGCCGATAGACCTTCC
>CBDVCL010000199.1:0-5102 GCA_965372475.1 uncultured bacterium
CGGCGATGCCGTTCACCTTGGTCAAGCTGAACAGGTCACCGTCCTCGAAGTCGTCCAACACCAGGTAGTCCGACTTCCCCTTCTCCGCTCCCTGCGCCAGCGACATCACCAGCAACACCGCCAGCGCCAAAAGCATCATCTTGCGCATTATCACCTCTCGATTTGATGTTCGTCAGCCCAGAAGCGAATATTATACTCCTAAACATTCCAACTTTGTACTTGGAAGGTCGGACTTGGGACTCTGGACTCTGGACTCTGGACTGTAGTATAATACCCGTCTTATGATAAGACGCCCCCCAGACCAAAAGAAAGACTACCGCCTCTTCCTCATCGCCATTCTCTGCGGCAGCTTCGCTTGCGCACTGGTGGACGCGGTCTTCAACAACTTCCTCAACGACCGCTTCGCGATCAGCAGCCTCCAGCGCACGGTGCTGGAGTTGCCGCGCGAGACGCCCGGGCTGATCGTGATGTTCGTCTCGGCGCTCTTCTTCTTCGCCTGCAACCGCAGGCTGGCGATGATCTCCCAGTTCATCGCCGCGGCGGGCGCGCTTCTCATCGGCATCGCCTCCACGGGTTACACGGTAATGCTAGCCTGGCTCTTCATCTTCAGCCTCGGACAGCACATGTTCATGCCCCTGCATTCGGCCATCGGCATGGAGCTGGCGAAAGGAGGAAAGACAGGCAAGATGCTGGGACAGTTCCAGGGCGCGGGGAACTTCGCCGCCATCGCGGGTAGTTTCGCCGTCTTCCTCGGCTTCAAATACCTCGGGCTCTCCCACTCGGCCACCTTCGTAGGCGCGGCGGCATGCTTCGTACTGGCTGGGTTTATCCTCTGGGGCATGGAGAAGGGAAAGCCCCTGCCGACATCAACGCGCTTCAGGTTCCGCAAGGAATACAGGCTCTTTTATATCCTCAACGTCCTGCACGGCACGCGCAAGCAGATATTCATCACCTTCGCCCCCTGGATCCTCGTAACGGTCTATAACCAGCCGACCCAGGCCTTGGCGACGCTCTTCGCGATAGGGGGAGTTATCGGCATCTTCTTCAAGCCGATGCTGGGAAGGGCCATAGACAGGTACGGCGAGCGCGCCATCCTCGCGGGAGAAGCTATCATCCTCGTCTTCGTCTGCCTCGGCTATGGCTACGCGAAGAAGTTCTTCCCCTTTGACACCGCGCTGATGATCGCCTCAACTTGTTTTGTCGTCGACCAACTGCTCTTCTCGGTGGGCATGGCGCGCGCCACCTATCTCAAGAAGATAGCCGTGAACCCGTCCGAAGTGACGGCGACGCTCACCACAGGCGTGTCAATAGACCATATCTTCTCTATTACCATAGCGCTGGTGGGGGGATTCATCTGGCAGTCGGTAGGTTACGAGTACTTCTTCGTACTGGGGGCGTGTATCGCCCTCACTAACCTCTACTTCGCGCTCAAGGTCAGGACCTGACTACCTGTCTCTTCACCGCGTCAATGATGATAACCGGCGGGATGCGGTCCTCGCGCTGCCAGTCACGCGGCCGCTCGTTCAGTGTCTCACGCTTCGGGCGCGGTTCGAGCAGGTCCTGCACCACGAAACCGTTATCTTTCAGGTAGCCGAAATAGGTGGTCAGCGTGCGTTGGAAAGAATACAGCACGGGGAGTTGTCCCCACTGCACTTCCATCACGCCTTCCTCGGGGTAGTTATTCATTATGAACTCGGCATCCTCGTCGCGCTGGCTGTCATTCACCTTCCAGCGCCAGCCGCCGTCCTTCCAGCTGAAGCAGGGATGGCTGAAGAGAAAAAGGAAGCGCCCTTTCGGCTTGAGCACGCGCGCTATCTCCTTTATCGCTTTCTCCGCCTCGCGTACGTCGCAGACCACGTAGACGGAGACGGCGAGATCGAATTGCCGCGAACTGAACATGCCTAGCTTCGCCAGGTCACCCTGGTAATACTTGATGCCAAGCGGCTTCTTCTTCTCGTACCTCTTCGCCAGCGCGATGAACTCGCTCGAAAGGTCCACCCCCGTCATCTTCGCCCCCTTCTCGGCGAGGATGCGCGACATGTAGCCGTTGCCGCATCCCGCGTCCAGTATTACCTTGCCCTTAACCTTTCCCATCATGCTCAGGAGGGCGGGATTCATGATGTGCTTGCGGTAGGAATCTCCCGAGCCATCGTAGCCCGAATCCCAGATCGCCGCAGCGCCGTCCCAGCTCCGCTTCACCTTCGACTGGGACGGACGCTTCTCAAACCCAGGCTTCCAGCGCATCCAGAAACGCGGCCCCGTTTCTTTCTCTTCACTCAAACCCCTTCTTCCCCTTGCAACCCCTGCCCTGAGCGAGCGTCGTCTGCGAGTCGAAGGGTTGCAACCCTGCAACCACGGGTGCTTGCCCTTATACTCCAGCCAGTCAAGCGCGCCGTGGTGTTTCTTGCACTTGTCGCACCAGAGATCGTAGTAGTAATCCCACTCCCAGAATTTCTTCTTTGCCTTGCGATGGCGCGGCGCGCAGTGCACGCAGAAGAACTCGCCCGTCTTGCCGCACCAGGACATGCCGTGGAAGTGCACGTGCCTGCCGCAACGGTCGCACACGAAGCGCCAGTGAAGCTCACAGCGCGGCCAATCGCTCTTCAGGTCCCGCACCGCCTTCTTCACCTTGTAGCGGCACGCCTTCTCCTTGATGGTTTTGCAGTATTTGCAGTCAGGCATAATGGGACATAATAACACTTATGTGTGAAGAGGGTACCGGTATGTTGACGAGAGAAGGAAAGACTTTAGACTTTAGACTTTGGACTTGGTACTCGGAACTTCCCTACCCCTACTTAACAACCGCCACCTTGGCAAGGTAGGCGCGCGCGCTTTCCAGGTAGATGATATAGACGCCGCTTGAGACTATGTCCCCCGCGTCGTTGCGCCCGTCCCAGTGCCGGTCCCTGGGACGTGGTGCCGATTATCGCTACTTCTCCAAGTAACCTCTCAGTTCCTCGTCTCCGGGATTCAGTTGCAAGGATCTCTCGAACGACTCACGCGCCCTGGCCTCTTCCCCAAGTGAGTAGAAGCACGCGCCCAAAAGCTTGTAGACGCGCGGATCGCGAGGATAAACGTAGGCGGCCCGCAACAGATCGTCCGCCGCTTTCTCATAGGAGCCCTGGCGGACGAGAGCGGTCATGTCCCGGATAAACTCGTCCTGGTGCACTTCCTTCTCGCCGTAGACGATCATCTCCACACGCCGGTTAGCGCCGCGCCCCTCGGGGGTATCATTGGTTGCCACCGGCTGGGAAGACCCGAAGCCGAGGATCTGCGTGCGAGGCGCCAGGATGCCGCGCGTGACTATCATCGTCTGCACCGCCAGCGCGCGGCTTAGGGATAGCTGTTCGTTGTTGGCGAAGCGCGAGCCGGCACGCGGCTGGATGTTATCCGTGTGCCCTTCCACCAGGAACAAACTATCTGGGAAGTGAACGCGGATGATGGCGAGCGCCTCCTCCAGGGCCTGGACGGCCTCCGGCTTCAACTCGGCCCTGCCTGATTCGAATAGCAGGTCGGTGCTGAACTGGAAGGCGTAAGGATACTTGAACTTCTCTTCCGGCTCCGCGGTCGGCACAGGTGTCGGCATGGCCGTAGGCCTGGGTTTCAGCTTGGCCAGGACCATCCTCTCTTTGGACTTGCCCTTCTGCTCCTCCTCGTCCTCTACTTCCAGGTCCATACAGTATTCCCCGCCCTCGACCAGCTTGCCGTCTTTGTCCTTGCCGTCCCAGGGCAAGTCGGATGGCACCTCGCCCTCGCCCTCGAACTTCTTAACCTCTTCACCGTCGCAGGCACGGATTATCACCGTCCACTTGGTGATGTCTTCCTCGCCCTTGGTCTTGAGTTTCAGCTTGAGCGTCTCATCTTCGGGCGAGAATTCCGGCTTGGCATCCAGGAAGGCCTTCGGCGGCACAGGCCGTCCGCCTATCCGCATATTGAGCGATACGCGGTGCGTGTTGCCCAAGACACCATAAGGAACGAAGGCGTAATCTATGCTCGCATCAACCACGCCAAAGCCGAAGCCGTATCCCGCTCCCGTGGTCAGCCCGGACAGTCCGCCCAGGTCGCCGCCGATGCGGTAGCCGGCACGCACAGCACCGTATTGCCGGTCGGTGAATCCCGCCTTATACTCGCTTCCTACATTGAACTTCACCCCGGTGTCAATGTGACCGTCTGTCTCGACCGCCAAGATCAGCGCATCTCTATCATACATGAGCTTCTTCTGCTTGTAGGCGGCGCCCAGCTTGAAGATCAGCGGCTGGCTGCTATCTCTTATCCTCGTGCCGGCGTTGAGCAACACACCGCCGACGTAGAACCTCTTCCTCACAACTTCGTAGATGTAGCCCAGGTCAAAGGAAGCGCCGTAGTCCGAAATTCTCACGGCCTTCTGTCCCACGATGGTGGCCTTGATGCCCACCAGGGAGCGTTTGAAGAAACCACCGCCCCACCACAGTCCCAGGCGCTGAGCGTATGCGGCTGAGACGGCGAAGTCGGTAGCCTTCACCTCTTTTCCGGTGCCGGCATATTCTCCGCTGGGCGTCTCCAAGGTCTGCAGAAACTTGCCGCTGGTGAGGTAGGTGACACTCGCGCCCATAGCCCCCATCACTCCCAGCCTCTGGCTGTAGCCGAAAAACTCGTGCTTGATCCCCTCGAACCACTCACTGTGCGTGCTAGTTAAGCCAAGGCCGCGGCTGAGCATCATTCCCGCGGGGTTCCAGCTAACGGCGTTGACGTCATCGGCCACGGCGGTGAAGGCCTCGCCCATCGCCACAGGCCTGGCGCCGATGCCGATCTTCATGAAGTTAGCGCTGGTGCTGCCGGCGCCATCCCCCCATAGCGGGCTACCGCCTAGAACTAACAACTGAGCAACTATCAGCAACTTCCTCTTCATCTTTCTAGCGTGATACCTCTCAATAGAGTTCTTCCTAAGTCCCACAATAACTCTGGACTCTGCACTCTGCACTCTCGCCCTGAGCGAAAGCGAAGCCGAGTCGAAGGGTTGGACTTTGTACTGAGATCTCATCTCACCACGACTATCTTCCCCCGCTTCAGGATCCTACTCCCCCGTTTCACAACGTACACATATGTCCCCATCGACGCCGGCG